>NZ_BDBA01000149.1 GCF_001612745.1 Nocardia amamiensis NBRC 102102
GTAAGGAAGGAAGAAAGTAATTAGGGTAACTTTCAGAAAGTTACCCTAATTACTTTCTTCCTTCCTTACTTCTTTTCGTTTCTTCCCAATGTTCCATTTCTTCCACCTTTCGGTTGGGGAGTGGGTCTCTACCTGCGGTGATTGCATTTCTTCCGGTGTCATGGCCGTCAGTGTAGCGTATCGATCGAGATCGGCAGGAATAAAATCCTGCCGATCTCGCGAAGGTTCTCACCCGGCGACCTTCTTCAGGCGGCCATCCAGCCGCTTGCGGGTCTCGATGACATCCCGCAGCACCTCGAAGTACTCGTCCAGGAACCACTTGTAGTACCCGATCAGCTCCTGCGTGTCCTGCTCGGAGAGTCCCTTGGTCTTGGCGTGCTCTCGAACGAGGTTTTCGTCGTCCGCGCGAATGATCAGAAGCGCGGCCGCGTTCAACGCGACCGACGTGTCGATCCGGCGAGAAGCAAGTTCCATCTTCCACCGCGCGATGGACTGATCGAAACGCACCAAGTCGTATCCGCGGAGCCGAGTGGTCACCGAGTGGATCGCGTCGAGGTCGTTGCTCATGTCATCTCCCTGTCCTTGATTGGCAACTCCCATTTTAATGGAACATTCCCAATATTTCCATACTTCCTTTCCTTCGTTCCGAGTAATTTCTTACTTCCTTGCCCGGCGCCTCCGCCGCCGCTCGAGGTATGCCGACCCGGCGCTCAGCGTCATCGGTCGACCATCTTAGGTCCGTACTTGCCCCCTGGTAGAAGAGGTTTCGTTACACGGATCTGCACCGCTGTGTCGGTGTCCGGGCTTACCCTTGTCCCGGACAACGCCGCACAAGGTTCCCGGAGCGAGGGGGAAGAAATGGCCAGTTTGGAAGAAAGAATTGCCGGTGTCATCGCTGAGCTGAAGCGGCTCGATCGCACGGCTCCGGTGGTGGTCGTCGACGAGATCGGCTGGCGTGTCGATCGCCTGGCGGACGAAGTGCGGACCAGCGTCACCGACGAGGAGCGCCGCCGCACGCTGCTGAACCAAGCTCGTCTGGCCAGTGGGCTCGTCGCCGAGGCTCGTGAGCGCGCCGAACGAGCCATCGACATCGCGGTGGCCAAGCTGCAGCGGGAGCTGTACGACGCCGAGCATCCGACCATCACCAGCCCTCAGCCTCAGCGACAACCACGGCCAGGACGCGAACGGTGATCTTCATAGACCCTGTCTGAACTGCACATATAGTACTGGCTATATTTTCACCATATCGACTATAAATTCTCTATACTGCCGTGCATGGCCGAGAAGACGACGATCCAGACCAGCACGGAGACCCGGGACCGGCTAGCGGCCCTCACACGAAAGGGTTCGACCTTGGAGGACACCATTCGCGCACTGCTCGACCGGGACGAGGCGCGTCACGCCCGTCAGCAGATGCTTCTCGACGAGCAGTTCGCCGCCGCGCGCCGCGATCCGGCGGCAGTCGCGTGGGCGACCCAGGAGGCCGACCGGCTGGCCCAGATGGCGAAGGAGCGTGACGGCGCCCGTTGAGCGGATACGTTCTCGACGACACCCTGATCACCGCGTTCGCGCAAGGCAACGCCCACGTCACCCATCTGATCGCCAGCCTGGACGCACGGCAACTGCGGATGGCGGCGCCCGCCAACGTCCTTGCCGCTTCGCAGGCCGGCCTTTCCGACGATCAATGCGAGACGCTCAATGCCGTTGTCGCCCATGTCGAGCACGTGATGCTCGATGACCTGTCCGACCTCGATCACATCACCGCGATGGCCCGCGCTCTGGGCTGGATCGGCGAACCGCACGATGTGGCCGCTGCCCACGCCGCCGCGGTGGCCAAACGTCTCGACTGGCCGGTGCTGACCCTCGACGCCGCTCGCTGGCAGACGGTGAGCGAGAAACTGCCCTGGAAGGTTCCGCTGGTCGAACTGCGTGAGCCCTGACCACCGAGGCCGAATCGGGCAGAAGAGCGCTATCGGCTGCCCGTACGTTCGATGAGCGTCGTCACCAAGGCGGCGATCTGGGCTTGCCCCGCGGCCGCCGTGTCCAACTTGCCGCGTATCTCAGCGAACCCACAGGGCATTTCCGTGAACTGGTCGTTGACCTGAGTTCGCAGGTCGGCCAGATCCTGACGCATCACGGCGATTCCGGACATCATGGCCTGGCGTAATTCGTGCATCTCTGAACGGATTACGCTCACCTTCCGAGCCACGCCGCCGGCCAGCACGCGCACCGCCGCAGCGTCCTGCTCGATGTTGCGCACCCGCCCGTCAAGCTCATGGATCTGCCCTGACAGCGCGGCCACCCGCGCCTCCAGATCCTCCGATGCCATAGCCCGGCAGCCTACGCGGGATAGGGGTTACACCTATTGCACCATCCAGACACGCCGCCGCGCCGTGCGCGTGTGGCTCCGCGCAGTGAGGCGGTGACCGATCGGCCGGATCGTGCTTGTGGCGGTTGTCGGTGTGTGGCCGTACTCTGGCCCCTCATCGAGGCCTGATCGGGCCGTAGGGAGGCGAGGGGAGCCGCGAAATGCGCAGTCTGGAAAGCCGGATCGGGGACACGATCGACGATCTGAAGCGGCTCGGGCATGCTCCGGACACCGCGCGTATCGGCGAGATTCAGGAGCATCTCGCCGAACTGGTCACCGAAGTGCGCCGGACGATCAACGAGGTCGACGACACGCGCCGCTACAACCTGATCCAACTCAGCCGCCAGGCGCACAGCCTGTTCGTCGACGCCCGCGCTCGCGCCGAGCGCGCCGTGAACATCGCCGACGCCGCCCGCCAGCGCGAGATGCACGCGCTCGCGCACCCCACGGTCCTGGATCCGGATCCGCTGAGAGACCACACGTTTCCCCGTAGTGCTCTCGCCGATGTCTTCGAGCGGGAACACCAGTGGGACGGATTCGACCGGTGACTGACAACGGGATCAGGGCTTCTCGGCAGCCAAACCTATCTCGATGTACTGGCGGATGAGCATCGCCGGGGTGATGCAGTGCTCGGTGGAGACCTTGAGCACCCGATCACGCATCTCTTCGGGCAATTTCAGCAAGATAGTGTCCATGCTGCGCTCGATCTCCTCGGATGTCGGCGGCAGCGGCGGCACCTCAGCCGTGTCGTCGAAGGTTAAGCGGGTGATGAACTGCTCAGCTTCCTCGGCGTTGCGCGGGTAACCGGGCTCGGGTTCGTTTTCCATTTCCTAATCACCTCCCATGCGGTGAACTCGTCCATCGGACACCACTGCGGATGCGCTCCGGACACGAGCGATAGGCGCGCTGCTGGTCGTTATGGCTGCGGCGTGGAAGAAATCTGCGCTCGGCGCTCGGCTTCGGCCTCGGCGCGTTTGCCCCAGTGCAGGGTCTCGCCCCGTCGGTAGACCCAGCCGTGCGTAGCCAGCCATGGATATTGCGCGGCCGCGTCGTCAGCGTCGAAGAACAGCGGGATTCCGTGCTGGTCGGTGGCCGTGGCGGCGATCTGGGCCCAGTCCGGGCTCTGGCCGGTGGCGTTCTGGTAGGCGCTGATGAACGCGGCAGTGAGGAACCCGACGTCTTCGGGTTGGGCCTGGGAGACCTTGTCGCCGAAGCTGCGGCGGTGGAATCTGCGGCCGGTGCACAGGGAACGTTCCTGGGTGTTGAACGCCACCCAGCCCGATTTCTGGACCTTCGTGAAGATGGGATGACGGAAGGCAGTTCCGACGTACTGCATGCCGGTCTCGGTGGTCCACCACTGCACGACTTTCGGGGATGCCAGTGCCTCGCTCCACAGCGGGCCGGTGCCGTGCTCGAGCCGGTGTGCCGCTACCGCGTCGGCCAGCAGTTCGCCGAGAATCGGGTGGGCGATGGCGTTCTTCACTCGCTGGTTCTGCTCGTGCCAGGCTTTCTGCCTGGCCACCTTCTTGGCGGACTTCTTGCGAGGCCCCGGCTCCGGAAGAGTCACGGCCTCGACTGCGCCAGGAGTGGGTGTCTGCTTGATCTTCAGCAGCCACACCACTCTGGCGCCGGAATCGCTGTCCGCCTCCGGCAGAGTCAGTGGTTCTCGTGTCGAGAACCCGTAACGCTCTGGGTGTATGGCGCGCGACAGCAGCATGGCCGCCATCGGGTCGTCGGCCAGCTCGGTCGTCGACAGCCAGCGCGCGGCGTCTGCGTCGATCGGCTCGGCGCCCTTCTTGACCTTGATCGCGGTAGACAACTTCTGCAGCCTCCGAATGCTTGTGTGACCGGCAGATACTTCGCTCGCCAGAGGATTACACCCGGACACCGTTAGTCGTGGATACATGTCGGCGTGTCGGTTACAGGGTGGCTCGGGCAGATGCATGGGACCGCTGGCTCGATCGGCTCGCCAGCGAGGTCGAGCACCCATCCATCGCCCCGGCAGAGTGTGCAGTTCGGGTGCGGGTGACGACGCCGCGGCGCGTGTTCTGCACGCTGCACGGCCGGATCGGGGCCTCGCCGAGGTGATTCCGGCGAACCGATCAGGTCGGTGAGGAACTTCCTTGAGCGCTGCGCCGTCCACGGTCGCCGGGGTGACGGTCTGCGCCCGGCTGTGGCGCTGGGCTGGGCGGCTGGCGCGTTGATCGCGGCCGCGGGCTCGGCGGCCGCCGCAGGTGCTGGTACAGCGGCGAATCCGTGGCTGTTCCAGCAGGAATCGCACACCAGCGAGTGGGACGACATCGACTCGCGGACCACACCCTGGGTTTTCCGGCACATCACGCACAGTCCGTCGACCGCAGCCGCCAGCTCGTCGGGCAGCTGTTCCGCGTGGATCGTCTCGGCGGACTGGATGCGGTCTGTGTGGCCCGTGGCGGCTCGATTCGGGCCGTGGGGGTGGATCGGTGCCCGAGAAGGCGTTTCGGGGCCGTGAGAGCCCGATTCTCGGGCCGGACGGCATGTTGTGGTGCGGGCGAGGCGGGCCTGCTTGGCCAGGCGGGGGTGGCGGCGGTCGGCGGCGGCGCGCCATTGCTGGTAGGCGGTGTTTTCCACGCCGTCCCGGACCTCGGTGGTGCTGCTGTCGTCTCCGCGGCGGCATGGTTCGACGACCCGAGTGCGGGGAGCCAGGGGGCGGGCGTTGGTCTGCGAAGGGCTGGGCTCGGTGAAGTCCAGGCGTGCCAGCCGGGCCTGCAGGAACCGCAGCGGGTTGTTGATCCGGTCAGGCCAGTCCATGCCCTGCTGGTGAGCTGCGACGTCGATGTGGGCTTTGATGTCGAGTCCGTTCCAGCGGCTGGTGTCGATGCCGACTGCCGCAAGGACGTCGGAGACGGCGCCGATGTGGATCCCGTGCTCGAGCATCCATTGGTCCAGCGTGACCCGCCGTCCTCGACGGACATCGACGACGATGCGGGTCACCAGCTGCGCGGCTGCATGCTGCTGGTGCAGCGGCCGCGGATCAGTGTCTGACCGGGACTTTTTACCCTTCTTCGAGTTTCTTCCCAGCCTCGCGTGCGCTCGCGCGCGCGTTGGTGATTTTTTCGCGGCGCAAGATTTTTCAGGAACAGAAGTACTGTTCGTAACGGGAGATTCTTCACGTACTGAAGTACGTGAAGATAGGTGCCCGCTGCGGTCATCGCGGTCCTCGACGGCGCTGGAAGCTGTGGATGAAGATGAGGAAGAAACTGCGGCGGCCGCGGCGATGTGCGCGCCGCGTGCCAGCTTGCCCAGGCTCGCGGACTTCCTGCGCGGAGTCAGGGGGTGCGTAGTGGGGTGCTCAGGGGTCGCCAAGGGACGTAGGACGGTCAAGTGCCACACACTGGCTGCGTAGGCCTGGAAACCGCCGTGATGGGCGCGTGCGGCCTCGATCTCGATGCGGGACAACGGCCGGCCGGTCTCCATGGGTTTGGCGAGTCCTAGATCGCGCAGCACGTAGAGGATCTTGCGGATGGTCTTGTCCGAGTACGGGCAGCGCTCGGCCATCGTCGCCTGTGAGGCGGTGATGCCGCGCCCGGTGTGCAGGTTGGCGAACGACGCCACAATCGGCGCGCATTCCAGTACCGCCTTCACGCTGGTGTAGTGGCGGGCGACCGCCGCGCGGCCTTCCTCGCTGCCCAGCGCCAGGGCCACGCAGGGCAGCCAGTCCTTCACGCGGACCACCGGCACCAACGCGGAAGCGCCGTCCTCGAGCGGCAGTGACCACGACATGCCGATCTGGTCGCGGTTCAACCGGGACACGATTTCGGCGAACTCGGCGTTCATGTCGCCGGACTCGGGAGTGTTCTCCCAGGTAGATGCAGTTGTTACCTGTGAATTGCCACCAGAATCACCACCCTTATACAGGCGTGACCTATCATCAGAGCTGCTCACCAAGCAGTTCCTTTCGGGGAACATCGGCAGCACCTACGCGGGAGGCTGAGTCCCGTGGCTCGAACTCCCTGTGCGAGAGGGATTCCGGGCAGATCAGGTGCTGCTGGACGGATATTTAGTTAGGTGCTGGTCACCTCAGTGATGTAGGGCCTCACCTCCGGTCGAGTAGGTTCGGAAAACCTCGACACCGGGCGCCCGGACCGAGCCACGGGGCAACGTGGCGGTCCGGGCCGGGGGCTTTGGGGTGACTGTGGTCATGAACTGACGCTCTCGCAGGCCGGAGTCTCTTTTGTCTCGTTAGCGCACGGCTGCGGAGCGGGCTCGACGCATTGTGCGCGACCAAGTGGGCGGTGAAGGTCGTCGTTCTCCCGATCAGCGGAACCCATGCCGATATCCTCGGCGCCGCCCTTGGCGTGTCGGGAGTTAGCAGCTGTTAGCAGCTCGGGTGCGGTGGCGGTCGATCCACTCGCAGGTGGGGCCGTGTTCGGCACTGTCTCTTCCTTCAAGGTCAGAGCCAAGATGTGCGACACGCCCGCATGTATGAACCGGTCCAGTCCGCACATGTCTGTGCGAGGCTGTATCGTCATACGCGTGGGGCCAGTGCTCATCTGACTGATGTCAAAGGCTTCGCGCTTCCCAGCTTGGGGTTTTCGAGAACCCGTCCATTGACCGTTGCCTGCGGAGAGGACGGGTTCTTCTTTTTGTCCAAGCTGGTGGTGGGGGAGGGGCAGGAGGCTCCTCTCCCGTGTCCACCCCACCACATAACCACGCCAGATCTGGTGCGCGACACGCATCCACACGCGGGGTGTGGATGACGCTTGTGCACAGCTCATCTGCGTGCATGACCAGCCGATCACTGGTGGTCTTCCACGGTCCACGGCGACTCCTGGGCGAGTGTGGCCAACTCACCAGCGTGCCGACGGGCCGCGAGTTCGGCAAGCATCACCTTGCGCATCTCGGGATCGTGGGCGATGTTCGCCGCGGCGAGCGCGCGGTCCAGGCGGGACTGCCGGAACAGAACGTGCGGGCGCAGAGACAGTTTCGCCACGCGTCGTGCGGCGCGGTCTCGGGTTCGGCGTGCGGCGTCGCGTTCGTCGTTGGCCAGGCCGAGGCGGGACAGGACGCGTTCGCGGATCTCGCGGGTGAGGCGGGCCAAGGTGCCGGTGTTGTTGGCGTGTTCGCGCTTCTCGATGCCCAGGGCGTGGTGGAGCATGATCATGCCAAGCACGGGGCCCAGGGCGACGCGGGCGAGGCCGTCGACGGGGCCGGCCAACGCGACTGCCATGTACGCCGACAGCGCGCACAGCGTCCAGGCGCTCAGCTGGGCGGGGCCGGGGCGACCGTGGCGGCGGACTCCTGCGGCCATGCCGACACCGCAGGCGATGAGCGCGGCTTCCAGCACCGCGAACATGCCGCCGCGGATCCAGACGTTCTCGATGTGCAGCCGCTCCTCGAAGAACAGCCACGAGGTGTCGAGGCTGACCAACAGCGACATCACCGACACGAGGTAGAAGCCGAATGCGCCGGGCGGTGTTGCCTTCTCGTCCTTGGCCTCGTTCGTGTTCGGAACGCGAACGTCCTCCGGTTCCGAGGTGTCCTCTGGCGTGAAGGTCGAGGTGTTCGATCGGGTGTCGAACGCGTCCGCATCGTCGGGGCCGTGTTCGGCGCCGCCCGCGATCAATGACACGTCAGTTGTTTCGAACGCGTCCGGAACACCGGCTGCGGGCAGTTCCGTGATGCTGTGTTCGCGAACGGACACCGACACGCCGTGTTCGCGTTCGATGTCCGCATCCGGGCCTGGCAGCGAACGCGTTTCGAACACGTTCGGGGTGTCCGCTGTGTTCGTCCTGTCGTGTTCGCTGCCGGTGTTCGTGTTCGGATCGAACACTTCGGCGGGGTGTTCGCGTTCGATGGCGTCCGCGTTCGAGGTGTTCGCGTTCGCGACAGGGATCGAACGCGTCGTGTTCGCACTGTTCGCATCGACGTGTTCGCGTTCGATGGTGTTCGCGTTCGTGGTCATTCCCGCCGCGCCGTCCTGTTCGCTGCCGCTGTTCGTGTCCGGGCCGTGTTCGAACGCCTCGGCGTTCTGGCCGGTGTTCGTGTCCGGTGTCCGGCCGTGTTCGAGGGAGGCGAGCATCTCCTCGGTTAGCTTGGCGATCTCGCCGGTGTCGGCGATGCCGCGTTCGCGGCGCCACTCGTTGACGACGGTCGAGGTGTTCGATCGCGACACCTCCACGCCGTAGTCCTTCAGCCAGTCGATGACGAACTCGGTGCTGGGTGCCCCGGTCTGTTCGCACGTGTAGCGGATCATCGCCTTCTTGGTGAGGCAGGCCGCCAGCGCCGCGTGGTGGGCTTGTTCCTGAGCGCGCGTGTCCCCTGGTGTTTCCGGCGGCGGCTCGGCGGTGCCCATGGTGGCCTTGTCGAGGGTGATGGTGTTCATGCGGCAGTGTCTTTCTTGGTTTGTTCGGCGAGCTGGCGGAGTGCTTTGTGGGTGGCCCTGCATTCGATCTGCCACAGCCACAGCGATGCGGCGACGCCGGCCATGGGCGCGGCAAAGACGAAGCCTTCGTAGGCGCGGGCCTGATGGATGGCGGGAATCAGGATGTAGGCGGTAAGCACGGCGAGCATGACGAGTTCGATGACGAAGTTCTTTGTGCTGCCCGCGGTCTCCAATCGGATGAGTTCACGGGTAGTGAGCATCAACGCGAACAATCCGCCACCAACGGCGATAGCGAGCCCGGGCCCGCTCCATGCCAGCGGATCGGTGAAGCTCTCGCCGGGCAGGAAGTAGTGGATGGCGTAGGCCGCCCACAGCATCCCGGCCAGCACCATGGCAAGCAGCGCGGTCAGACGCCGGCGCTGTATGCGCTGCAATGCCGCCCACCGCAGAAGAGGGTCGGCGGCCCTGCGTCGCTCCGCCAGCACCTCGAAGGCGACGAGTTTCGCCTTGATGTCGGCGGCGATCTCCTCGGCCTCGATGCTGCGACTCGTCGCCTCGGCCGCCGCCAGTTTCTCGGCCAGCAGAGCCTGGTGAGCCGACGCGGCCTCCGTCATGCGACGGTCGAAGTCGCGCTGCATCTCACGTAACTCCTCCTCGAACGCACGCTGATCCGCTTGCTCCTGCTCGGCCAGCGTGGCGGCCAGCGCCATCCGCTCATGAGCGGCCTGCACCCGGTCGGACAACGGCCCGGAGGTCAAAGCTTTGTCGCCGTCAGTGATTGGGGACACGGTTCTCTTCCAGCGGGGGAACTTCATTACGCAGTGACCTCCTGGGCTTTGGTGACTGAGGGCGTCGGAGCGACTCGCGTCGCTCGGCGACCAGGTAACAACTCTTAGAACAATGATACTGTTGAACTTACAGACTGTCGACAGTTCAATATGTCGGCTTGAGAGACATCCCGCAGACGATGCCGCGAGATCTGACCAACCCGTGCCTGAATCACGAATCTGCGCCGGGTGCGCGGCGCCGCAACGAAGATCGAGGGGCAGCCAGCAAACCCGGCGAATCCCGGCTGAATAGGCACAGGAGGATCGGCATTGATGAATGAGACGACTGGCGAGAACGGTCCTGTCGAAGCGCTGCACCGCGCGCTCATCGCCGCCTTCGGCGAGAACTGGAGCATCGACGACTTCCGACCCGACCCACCACCCGTGCGCAGCTTGAGCGACTACCCGCAGACCGCCGAGGAAGCCGAGGAGTTCCTCGACAGCCTGGTCTTCGACGCCGAAGCGCCTATCCCGGAATGGTGGGATAAAGGTAGGATTATTCGGCATGAGCATGCGGAAGGTCAGTCTGACCCTGCCCGAGGAACTGGTGATCCGGGCTGAGAACGCCGTCAAGGCCGGCCATGCCCGCTCGGTCTCGGCATACATCGCCGCCGCAGCCGGATCCGGCGAAGTCCGCGCCACCACAGCCGAAGTCCTCGAGCGCTGGAGCGCCGAGCACGGCGAAGGCACCGCCGAAGAGCGCGCCGCTGCCGAGCAGCGCGTCCGCGCCCTATTCGATCGCGCTGACGCCCGCCTGCGCGGCAGCGGCGCTGCGTGAGGCCGACCGCCGCGGGCACCATCCTGGACGCGTCCGCACTCGTCGCGCTCCCCCGCAGCATCTACGCCCGCACCCTCGTCGACATCAGCGTCCGCGAGCGGCGCCCGCTGGTCATTCCCGCATCCAGCCTGTACACCGCAGCACTGGCAGGCACCGACCCCGCCGACTTCGACACCGCCGACTACACCGTCACCCCGGTCAGCCAGGCCATCCTGCCGGGCATGCTCACCGTCGCCCAAACCTCCACCGCGCCAATCCCGCTCGACCTCGCGCACGCCGCGTGGGAAGCCCAAGTGACCGGCTACCCGGTACTCACCGACAACCCAGGCCCATACGCGCTGCTGACCATCCCCATCGACCTCGAACTTCTCTGAAAGATCGGCGACAATCTCCGTGAAGGAGGTCTGATGCCACCCCGAAATCCGGTGTGGCAGAAGATCGCTGACGATCTGCGTCGTCGGCTCGAGCACGGCGAATGGCTCCAAGGCCAAACCCTTCCGCCGATGCGCACGCTGGCTGCCGAGTACGAGGTTTCCGCAAGACCAGTCCATGATGCGATCGAGCACCTCCTGTTCTACGGCCTGGTGAGCACGAACCCGTGGTCGCCCCGTTCCGGAGTCAAGGTGACAGGCCAGGCCGCGTACATGGCCGGTCCGGCACCGCAGCGGATGACACGTGATCTGCTGCTGGACACTCCAAAGGCCAGCGGCCCTGACGGTTCGGCTGAGACTCTCGTGGCGCTCAACTACACCCTCGGTCCCGCCAGCAGCGACATCACCGAAATGCTTGGCCTCACCAGCGACCAGCACGTCCTGCGCCGCACGCTCACCCACCGAACCCGGGACGACACCCCGCTCCGGATCACCACCAGCTACATGTCCGCCGCCACCGCGGCCGCCGCAGGCCTGCATAAGCCCAGTGACGAGACACCCGGCCGAACCACCACCGCACTGCTGGAAAACGCTGGCATCACCCTGCACCGCACCCACATAGCGATCAAGGCCCGCCTCCCAACACCCGAAGAAGCCACGCAGCTCCAACTGGCAGGCCCGCGACTGCCGATCCTCGAACGCAGAACCACATTGCACTGCGCCGATTCCCAGCACGCCGTCGAAGCCAGCACCATCCTCCAAAGCGCCGACCACATCACCCACGAGGCCAACATCGACCTGCGAGGGTCCGGATAGGCACAGGGCACCTCGATCAGCCGCCCAGACGCCGCCAGACGGGCCCCTTCTGCAGCGCTCGCCAACATCTACCGACTGCAACGACCAGCCTGACCCGGGCATTGCCGAGGAGAGTGCCACGTCGTGCTGCGAGCCGTCGATGAACGACTCCATCGCCGGTGAAGTGGAGACATGGTTTGTGGCCATACACCACCCTCACGCGACATATAGGGACGTTTAAACCCAACATCAAGGACACCTCGGGTCATTTAGGTGGGTATGGAGGTGTTCAGACCTGCATGACTAGCGTGGCAAGAATGGAATCAGCCCCCTACGCAGACCTGTTGTCGCCACTCACGAGCGCTCGACAGGCACACACGCTTGAGGTGGGCCGCAAAGTGCAGAACGTCGCGCAGCGGGTGCCGGAGCATCTGCGCGAGGACACGATCACCGCGGCGTACCTGCACGATGTCGGATATGGATATCCAGTTACGGGCTTCCATCCGATCGACGGGGCCAACCTGCTCGCGTCGCACGGGTTTTCCCTTGTTGTCTGCAGCCTGGTGGCGTTCCACTCGGCTGCCACTGTCGAGGCTGAAGTTCGCGGCATTGACCCTCAGATGTTCAAGCCGTTCGTCATTCCTCGTGATGCCGATCTCGATCTTGCTCACGACTTCGTGTGGTGGGCGGACATGACCACCGGTCCGACTGGCGAGACGTTGACGATCGATCAGCGCTTGGCGGACATCAAGCGGCGGTACGAGGAAGGCACCATCGTTCACACTGCAATAACTCGGGCCGAGCCTCTCTTGCGAGGCGCGGTTCAGCGTGTGGCCGGGTCGATGTAGGGCTCGGTTGAGCACAGTGCCCAGTCAAGCCGCATACGCTGACTCGGGTCCATCTGCAGGTGCGGGATCCGGTCGATGGACACCCACTCAACGAGCGTGCTTTCGCTGCTGGGAGTCGGTTCTCCACGAACCGGCTCGGCCCGGTAGATGATGGTGAATTCCTGCCTGACCTCGTCATTACTCGTGTAGTGGATGACGTGATCAGGATCGGTGAAGATCCCAATGATGCCCGTGAGCCGGACCTCGACGCCGGTTTCTTCTTGCGTCTCTCGGACAGCTGTGTGACTGAGCGACTCGCCAGGATCGTGCGCGCCACCGGGCATCGACCAATTGCCGTTGTCGGAACGACAGATCAGCAGGACGGTGTCATCTCGCCGCACAAACGTGCCCGCGCTGGGCCGGACCGAGTTCGCCGCCGGTGCGCCAGGGTCGCCGTGGTGGTAGTCAATGCGTCGTCCCATAAGGTCAGATTACTGCTGGGCGGGCTACGGCCCACACTGCCTCGAACGATTCCATGTAGTAGTCGAACAGCTTTCCACCAGGAACGCGCTGTAGATGCTGCACGGGTGACTTTGCCGCGTAGGCCCCGAAGCTGTGGGTGTTGAGCAGCATGGACCCGTCGAACCGGAAAATGCTGTTGTACAGCGGTGTTTGGTGGATGCGGATATCCACTAGTGGAAGATCATGCACTTCCCACAGGTACTCAAGGGTGCTCCGGCACCGTTGCGGCAGGGACGGCAAGCCTTCCTCGCGCGCTCGCTGTCGGACGGCCTCACACTCACCGTCTCCAAGCAGGATCCGAATCTCGGCGCCTGCTGCTGACTTCGCACGGATGACGTTGACGAAATCAAGTGACTCGACCAGGAAACCGCCAGCGTAGACAAGGATCCCGATGGTCTCCGATGCCTGACGCATGAGCGCGCGCCACACTTCGTGAGGCACCTCGGAGCGGGTAGGCCAGATCTGAACAACCTCGGACATAGAGACATTTGTACGGCTGCCCGCCAACAACTCCGGCCATAGATACGTCTCGTCCTGGTCGAGGGCTGCAGCGACCTTGTAGCGCATTGCAGGGTGCGGGCAGCGACTCTGCGTGACCCAGCGCTCAACTGTCTTCGAGCTGACGCCGCACTTCTCGGCCAGCGCGTGATTGGTGTAGTTCCGGGCAGCCATTGCGCCGCGGAGTCGCGCGTTCGTCATGATGTCCAGTGTAACGAAACTGTCCCTAAATGTCCTTATTTGGGGGTTTATGCGTCCCTATATGTCGGCTGATCGTTAAGTATGGCCGCAAACACACCCTCGTCATCTCCTCAAAACGCCAGGTCCACAACCCTATTCGCCAACGCCGTCGTATTGGTCGGCGGCCCAGTGGGTTTGGCGATCTGTACGCGTCCGTTCTGGTGGTCGCCGGATCTCGCCGACCGCGCCGCGGGTGTCGTGGTGCCGGTGCTGTTCGGGCTGCTGCTGGTGCTGGCTGGTGCGGCGCTGCTGATCGGCACGTGCACGAAGGTGTTCAGCCGTAGCGTTCGTTCGCTGCGGTACCGCCGGCATTGGGTTCGCGCGACCGTCGATGCGGGGCTCACTCGTACTGAGCGCGGCGTGCGCCTGGTGCCCCGGTTGGCGTCGGTGACCAGCGAACGCGCCTGCGACGTGGTGCGCGTGCGGATGCTCGAGCAGCAGGCGCCGCGGGATTGGGCCAACCAGATCGACGTGCTTGCACCGGTGTTCGGCGCTTCCAGCGGTCGTGTGCGCCTGGTGAAGGGGCAGCCGTCCCAGATCGAGCTCGTCTTCCCCCACCAGGCCAAGCCTGTCGTCGCTCTGGGAGGTGCAGCATGATGCGTCCTCAGCGTTTGGTGAAGATGGCCGACCGCGGCATGGGCGCTCCCGCCGAGCTGATCGCCCCGCTCGGCTTGGGCGCGGTCGGTGGCGGGTTCCTGGTGACGGCCACCGCGTATTTCACCGCCGAGAACCTCGGCCTGGGCGGGTCGACCGGTGTGCTCGGAGTCGCGTGCACAGCGGGTTCGGTCGCCGGTGTGGCGGTGCTGTCGAAGCTGTCGCGGCGGAACGCGGAAAGGCGTGCGGAGGCCGAGCAGCAGGCTGCGTGGGATGCGTGGCTGGCGGAGTTCCCGTCCAGCGTGCAGCACGTCGTGGAGATCCTGTGTGATCCATGGAGCGCGTGCGCGATGTGGACCGCGCTGGGGTTGGGGCGTGAGCCGAACCCGGCCAGAAACGAGCCGGGGGCGTGGCCGCAGCTGGAGCCCTCGCACGGCTCGTTCCCGCCGGATGAGGGTGTGTGGCCGGTGCCGGTCGGCGCCCGGATCCGGCTGCGGATGCTGACCGGTCACGAGCCGAAGCAGTACGCCGCCCGTGTCGAGCAGCTGGCTGTCGCGCTGAATGCCCAGGCGGTGCGTGTGGTGGAGCATCAGGGTCGCTACATCTGCCTGGACGTGCGCACCCGCGATCCGCTCAAGCACGCGATCCCGGTGCCGATCCCGGCCGAGCCGGTCGACCTGACCGCGCTGAACCCGGGCCTGCGTGAGGACGGAGAGCACTGGCTGGTGCCGCTGCTGGAACGTAACTGGCTCGGTGTCGGCGTTCCTGGTGCCGGTAAGTCGGGGTTCGTGCACTCCGCGCTGGTGGCGACCGCCCCGGCCGCCCGCGACGGCTCGGTGGTCAACATCATGATCGACCTTAAGTTCGGTGTCGAAGCCGCGAAAGCGCGGGGGCTGTTGCACCACACCGCGACCAGCGAGCAGGCCGCTGAGGACGTGCTGCGCTGGCTGCGGTGGGAGCTGGTGGAAAAACGCGGCCGTGACATGGAGGCCCGCGGTATCGACAAGCACGTCCCGACCCCGGACGCCCCGGCCTATCACCTGATCATCGACGAGCTCGCCGAGCTGCTCGACAATCCGGAGACCCGCAAGCTGTTCCTGCGGCTGCTGATCAGCATCATGCGGCTCGGGCGGGCTCTGGGGTTCTCGGTGTCGGCCTACACCCAGCTGGGCAACAAGGCGATCCTCGGCATGCTGCGTGATCTGTTCCAGATCCGTATCGGCATGCGGATGACCAGCCCCGAGCAGGTCGTCATGACCTACGGCGATCACCACGCCATCGAGCGCGGCGCGGCCAACACCACCATCCCCGACAAGGACACCCCGGGCATCGCCTACGTCGTCGACGACAGCAGCAGCCAGATCGTGCGTGTGCGCGCCTATTACGTCACCCCGGACGACCTCGCTCGGTTCGCGCGGATGTATCCGCCGTTCCCGCACCAAGTCACCGAGCAGATCGAGCAGTACGCCGGCGGTGGCGGCGCCGGTAGCCGCTCGGCGGAGGTGGTGTCGATGCCCGAACGCAAACGTGAGACTCCCGCGCTCCCCTCTTCGGCGATGCCGGCCTCGATCCTCGCTTTCCACAATCCCGCCGGAGACCGGGACGAGGCCGTGGCTGCGGGCGATGACGACGCGCTGGATGAGGCGTTCGCCGAAGCCGACGCGCTGTCCGACGCCATCGGGGAAGCCCTCGCCGCCGAGGACTAAGTCGGCGTCTAAAGCTCTAGACTGTCAGACTTACAACAGTCTAGACTGTTGCTAGTTCCGTTACATGGAAGGGAATCCCGGTCATGACGATCACCCAAACCCGCACCGCCCCAACCAATCCGGCGACATCACAGCCCACCGACCCGCAACCCGAGTCGGACGTACAGCGCTTCCAATACGCCATCCAGCTGCCAAACGGGCAGTGGTGGCGCAAGCTCTCGCTGCGGCTGTCCGCCCCCGCCGGCACCGAGCCGAGCATCTTTCACAACCGGGCCCGCGCCGAGGAAGAGCTCTATGACGTGATCGGCATGGCCCGCACCGTGTTCGGCGTCCGGACCAGCGACTACCAGCCGCGGCTGATGGTCCGCACCCTGCAGATCAGCCCCCGCGGCGCCACCTTCGGCCCGTGGCTGCCTGTCAGCGCCCTCATCGACGAGGCCACCAAGGTGGTCCTGCGATGACGCTGGACACGCTGCTGCACCCGTTCCGGCACCGCGACGACGAGATGGCCGAGCTGCGCACCCAGGTGCGCCGCCGAGTCCGCAAGGTCCGTTCGGCCAAGGAGATGGCGGTGCTGGTCGACGACATGATCGACGCTCTCGACGCCGCGCTCGTGTCGGCCGCACCGCCGGACGCGCTGCCGGTCACGGGCCCGTTCCGCGGGCAGGAATGGGTGGCTTCGCGCTGGTCCTGCCACGCCAGCGGACCTCTCACCGTCGAGGAAGCCCATCAGGTCACGCGTGAGCACATCGCCTGCGTGCCCGACTGGGCGATCTGCCGCATCAAGTACACCGCGCTGGACGTGCTGACCGCCGCCGCGATCCGCGTCCCCGATCCGAGTCGCGGTTTCTGACCAGAAGGGACCCAGGCATCCGTTACATGCCTGGGTCCCTTCCCCATGATCGCGGAAGGGCCCACCTGATGCCAAACACCACCACCGCCTACGTGCTGGTCCACGAAGCCTGGTACACCGACCCGGCGCGCGTGCAGCGCCCGACACTGACCGTCGCCGTTCACGACCAAGACGGCGACGAGAACTTCACGTTCGAATTCCAGGAGTACGCGCCCGGCGCCCTCGCCCCCGATTCCGCGCTGAAGCTGCGCGTGTTCGACGACGCGTTCGCCGCGTTCGCCGAGCTGCCCGAGTTCCTCGCGGCGCTGTCCGACGAGGGACCGAACACGGTCGCGCAGCTGGTCGCGATCCTGGACCGCCTCGGCGCCCGCGACATGACCTCCCGCGTGCGCCCCTGGGGTGGTGCGCGATGACCACGTCTCGCGACGAGATCGTCTGCACCCGGTGCCGCGCGCACGGCGCGCGTGACCGCTGTTGGAACTGCGGCCGCAACAAACTCACCGACCTCAAGAACACCACCGAAGCCGCGCTCGGCGCCGAGATCGCCGCGCTGGCACGCCAATTCATCGTCACGCTCACCGACGGCCTGGAGGATCCCGAAAGCTTGTACCAGCGGGTCATCGACCTCGCCGACCAGGCCGACACCCTCGGCACACACCTGCTGGACTCCAGCGAGCAGCCCCTGCACGCGCCGACCCTGATCAAACTCGTGCGCGCGCAGACCCCGGAGAACCTGCACCACCTCATCGGCGCACCGGTTCACCGCGATTGGGGTGATGACCTGTGAGCGCCACCAACACCGGCGACACCGAGGGCACGGTTTACCTGCTGCACTTCGACAGCCCGTTCCGCCATGCGCGCCACTACACCGGCTGGACCACCGATCTCCAAGCCCGCCTCGCCGAACACCGCGCCGGCCGCGGCGCACGACTGCTCGCCGTCATCAAAAACGCAGGGATCAGCTGGCAGCTGGCACGCACCTGGGACGGCGGCCGCCGCCGCGAACGCCAACTCAAGAAAACCGGCGGCGCGTCCCGGCGCTGCCCGATGTGCGGCATCAGCCCCCGCACGGCGGCCGCACTCGAACAGCGGGGTGAGCAGCGATGAGCATCCAGCGCGAGGTCCTCAACCCCGACGAACGGCTGCTGCTGTGGGGAACCAGCGTCGGCCACGTCCTGGGCGTGCTCACCGGCAGCCGCTTCGCGGTCAACGAGTGGATGGACACGTGGATGTCGGACTCCCATCTGCCTGCCGAGGCGTGCCGGCTGCGCCCGGCCTGGGACGGGCGCGGTTACGCGATCCGGGAGCAAAGCGTGCGTCTGGATCCCCGCGGCCGCGACGTCCCCGCCGTCACCATCTCCGCTGCCCGGCTGCGCCGCTACGCCAACAGCCTGTCCGACCACGCCCGCCAGCAGGCACACGGCGCCCTGCGCGCGTGGCGGGCGATTCGCCGCCCGGGCCGCAACGAGCCCGCGGCCGCCGTGCTGGCCCAGCTGCTGGGCCTCGATCTGTCCGGCGGCCCCACCGACCTGCTGCAACTGCTGGAGGCACCCCAATGATCACCGCCTACACCGACATCGACCGCGCCGCCCTCGAAACCGATGTCGCCACCGACCTCGCCCAGTGGGCGAACCTGCTCGTCGAGGTCCTCGCCCAGGTCGAGCACACTCCCGTCACCGCTGACCTGGTGTGCAGCTCGGATCACGATGCCCGCCTGTACAACTCGCTCACCGAACTCGGCGAACACGGCGGCCGCATCGATGCCGGCCAGCTGCACGCCGCGCTGCCGATCCTGCTGCGCCCACTGCTCGGCGCCCCCGCCGCCGGGTACCCGCGGCTGACCGACCTGCTCGCCGCCGCGCTCGAGCTGATCACCCGCGCCGACGCCGCCTGGGCGATCACCACCGCCACCGGCGGCGCCGAACCCGACCACCCCGACCGCATCGGCGGAAACGTCGGCGCCCACCTGCAATTCGCCGCCAGCGTGCTGCGCCAGGCCGCCACCGAGATCCAGGAGAGGACGAAAGCATGAGCATGTCGTACGCCGAACGCAACGAACCAGGCCCAGAGCACGCCCGCGCGCTCGAGCTGCGCCAGCAGCTGGCCAACCTCCACGCCGACGTTGACCCGAGGAAGGCGCCGGATCTGAACTCGCAGATCGCCGCCGCCGAGCAAGCGTTGACCAACTACCTGATCGCGCACCGCGCGGTGCTGGGTGAGACCGATTTCTGGTCCGGTGATTACGCCGCCATCGACGAGGATCCGCGCGACGCGCAGCCGGAGCCGGTAGAGACGATGCACGAGCAGGAATACGACCGCGACCTGCCGACCCTGGCCGCGACCGATCTGGTGCAGGTCGCCACCGCGTTCCTGACCGTGCTCGGCAATGTCCGCCGCCCTGGCCATCTCCGGGAAGCCACTCACCGCGCCCGCTGCGCGATCGAGCGGCTGAGCCTGGCCCTGGAGGACCTGGACGGCTACCTCGACGCCACCGAGAAAGCCGCAGCCCGCGTCAAGTTCGTCGACACCACCCGCGCCGAGTTGCCCGCTGCGCTGCGCCCGCATCTGGATCTCGAACCCGAATCCGCCGGGCCCGGCTGGGTGAGCGACATGCTCACCGCCGCCGCCGATCTGATCAACCTGACCGCCTCGACTGCCGCTGTGCATCACCGCGCGGCCGGCGACCTGGAGCGCGCCGCCCGCCTGGACGGCGTCCTGGCCGCCGCCCGCATCGCCGTCACCCACGCCAACGGGCTGCACACCACAGAAAAGAGCGCCCAGTGACCACCGCGCCAGTGTTCGACCCGGACATCTACGACCCGTACGCCGCCGTGCGCGGTCTGCCGCCGGACCATGAGGGCTACTACCGCACCCGCATCGCGCTGCTGGCTCCGCACCCGCGCACGTGGACGGCCCAGGAACTGGTGGCGGTGATTGTCGAGCGGACGGCGACGCTGACGACCCGCACGGTCTCGGTGATCGACGCCCTCGATGGCTTCGACGACCGCAAGCAGGTCGGCATCCGCGCCAGCGACCTGTCCGCCCAGGCCGGCGTGCTCGACGCCGCGCTGCGCACCGCCCACCACGCCGGGACCAGCCTCGACACAGCGACATTCGTCAGCCGCCTGGATCCGCTGCCCGCCGCGCTGCAGACCCGGTTGATCCGCGACTCCCGCCTGATCACCGTCGCGCTGCTGAATCTGCGGCATACCGTCTGGTCCACGGCCGATCTGGGCCGCATCCGTGGTGCGGCCGCCGCCTTGTCCGCCGCGGCCGCGCATCTGGCCGCCGAACACCGAGGAGCACGACGATGACGAATCTTCCGCACTGGACCGACGACCCGCACATCGACCAGGCCGCCCACCAGCTGCTCACCGACCGGGTCGAGACCGCCTCCGCCATGGCGGGACGTGACCTGTGGTCGGGCTCGTGCACCTGCGGCGCGATGGCACCGACCCCGCCCTGGGACGACTACGCCGTCGAGGACGCCTACGAGCTGCACATGCAGTTGATGCAGATCGCTGCCCGCCGCGGCCACCCCGCCGCCGCACGTGTCCGCAGCGGAGGTGAACAGCAGTGATTGACGAGGCCGCCGAACTGATGCTCGGCACCCGCCGCGACAACGAGGTCGCACGAATCCACAACCAGCACAACCGAAATGGAAACGCTCATGCCTGAAACCGCCGTGCTCGATCGCCCTGCCGTCGACGACGCTCCCGCCACCTACATCACCGCCATCTCGGTCGAGGAGATGTTCGTCGACCACACCTATCAGCGCGATCTGGACATGCCGCGTGCGCGCAGGATGTCCCGCGAGTGGGATCCGCGGCTCGTCGGTGTCATCGAGGTCTCCGACCGCGGTCCCCGATCCACCGAGGGCCGCTACGCGATCGTCAACGGGCAGCACCGGTGGGCCGCCGCAGGCCTGCGTGACCCGAACGCGGTGATGGTCGCCAACGTCCACACCGGACTGTCGGTCACCCAGGAAGCGCTGCTGTTCCGCGAAATCGACACCCGGACACGCAGGTTGACCACATGGGACCGGTGGCACGCACGGCGCGCGGCCGGCGAACCGATCGTGCTGGACATCGAGGAAGCCGTCACCGCTGCTGGTCTCACCATCAGCATGGTCCCCAAGGACGGCAACATCCGCTGCACCTCGACCCTGGAGCGGGTCCACCGCCTCGGCGGCACTCTGCTGCTGGGCAACACCCTGCGGTTCATCACCGACATCTGGGGCCGCCGCCTCGACGCCGTGGACGCCCCGCTCGTCCTGGGCCTCGCGCAGATCCTGCACGCCTACGACGACGAACTTGACCACCGCCGTCTCGGCGACGTGCTCATCGACTACGCGCCCCGCCAGATCAAGGCCCGCGCCCAGGCGATGCGTGAGACCGAGACCGGCAAGTCCAACGGCACCCTCGCCGCCCTGGTGATGCTCGCCGCCTACAACAACTGCCGCAGCCCCAAGCTCGACCGCGCCAAGCTCCGCTGACACCACCCAATCCCATAGGGAAGAAGAGAGGAAACCATGGCAGTGCGCCACACCGACTTGCTGTGCATAGCGACCCCGGGCTGCTTGGCGCCGCTCGACGAACTCGACGACGACCACGGCGACATCACGCTGGTCTGCGGCGATTGCGGCCAGCAGGAGCACACCGGCGAGCCCGCGGTGATCTACCAGCTCGCCGAGCTGCGCGAAAGGCGTGCCTCATGACCGCCGTCCTGGAACCACTAGCCGCAGCCGCATCCACGGCTTCGTTCGACCGCGAAGCCTTGGCCGCCGAAATGGCCGCTCGAACTGCCGATGTGGCGGCCGCGGCGCTGAGCGTCATCGACGCCGCGGACTACGGGCAACTCGGCAGGTTGATGTCCGCGGCCGCCAACCTCCGCAGCGAGGTGGACATCCTCATCGGCGCTCTCGGCCCTGCCGCCCGCGCCGGCATCACCATCCACCCGGCCGACGCCGGCGCCGCACTGCAGGCCACCTTGCCCACCGCCATCTACACCGCCGACCTCGAAAGGGCCTACCTGCCATGATCACAACGACCCCGCCCATCAACGGCGTGCCCCAGCAGCCGGTGCTGGTCGCCTACCAGATCGAACCCGCACCGCGGCGGAGATCGATCTCGGCCACCACCACGGTCGCCGCCGTCGCGATCGGCATCGCAACGGATTCGGCGGCGGATTCCTCCTCGGCTGGCGGGCACTGTGAGCGGCGTGACGACCGTGATGGTCACCGTCACGATGCCCGACGGCGGCGCGCTCGGCGAAGGCAGAACCTTCGACACTCCCGCCGCGGCCGCCGACTTCGCCCACACCTACGTCACCGCCGCGATGCACGACCCGATCCGGGTGTACGCGGGCGACGAAACCGGGCAGCCACGTTTCGACACCACCGGCGACCGCGACACCGTCCTGGCCCAGATCACCGCCTGGGCCGCCGAACTCGCCACCGAGACCGATCGCCAACACGCCGAGAAATAAAACCCGAAATAATAGACTGTCGACAGTCTGACAGTCTAAAATGCTGGTGGGTGATCAACCCGCCACCACATGGCGGGGACCAGGTGCCCGTTACGCACCTGGTCCCCGCCCTGATTCTCCCCCATCACCGGAAGGGCTACCACGATGCAGGACCCCACCGACTTCGAGTTGACCCCCGAATTCCTCGAGCGCAACCGGAAGCTGGTTGCGCAGGCTCCGGCCATGATCAAACGCAGCCGCGAGCTGATCGAGCAGCTGTGTGCATCCGTGGATCTGCCGACCGTCCCCGCCCGTGGCGACGACCCGGCCGCCGGCGCCCCAGCCCGTCCGCCTCGAGGCGCTGCACGCGAGCAGCGCACCCAGGCTCAAACCATGTGGCGCAGCCGATGATCAGGGGCACCGCGCCACAAACACTCACCCACGGCCACCCCGTCCCCGAGCACCCGTCGCTGGGAGACTTCGTACACGGATTCCTGGTGTACGCCTACGCCCGCCAGGTCACCGACACCCACGAGCGCGTCTGGTGCCCGCAGTGGTGGCGCCACCCCGAAGCCCTGCATCGGCTGCATGTGCTGTGGCGCACCTACGAGGAGCTGCGCACCACCGGCCAGCTCGGTGTCAGCGCCTGGTGGTGCGACCACGCCGACCTGCACATGCCGAAGCTGTTCGACCCCGACGGACCATTCAAGTTCTGCAGCCCACGCACCGGCCACAAAGACCTGCTGCCGCCGCTGCCCGTCGATGAAGCGCCCGCCGAGCTGTTCCCCCCGATGACGACCGCCGCCGCTGCACCGGCGGCATGAGAGGGGGGAAGAAGGGCGAGATCACCCATGCTGGGCGAGATCACCATGCTATGGGCACACGAAAGCCCCGGGGCTCCTTGCGGAAGCCGGGGCAGTGCTCGTTTCCGACGAGCGCTTGATGCGTGAGACGAATCGCGAAGCGCGGGCGCGTGGCGCCGCGCAGCCACCTGTCGTCGCCGATGCTGCACTGCAATCAGCGCTCTCGATCACGAAGTCAGGGAAGCAGTGGATGCCGTTATCGAGTTCGCGAACTACCGGCGCACCCGCGCAGACTTCGAGCGGTTGCAGCATGTCCTCGCGATCGCCACCGCAGTCGTACTGGTCGGAGTCGTGATGTTCGCTATCGCCGCGCCACGCCGTAAGCCGGACCGGATGAGAAGCCCAGGGACACCCCCACCAGCTGACACCGATAGGCGCGAACTGGTCAGAAGATATTGAAGCCGAATCCGCTGTAGAGCGCCGAGTGCGGATCGAGCAAGTCGAACAGGACGATCTTCCTTCCCCGAGGGTGTAGGAAGTCCCGCGCTGGGTCTTCCCTGAAGATGACCACCCATCCGTTGCTCAGCATCGTCGCGACGTAGGTCGTGTCATCGAAAAACTTCTCGGCGACGTTGACCGGCGGATCCAGCTCATGCCGCAAGCACCCCCGCAGGCCGCCGCCAAACTCGCGGTCGCTCCAGCTACGGCTCGGGTGAACCCGGAGGAACTACGAAGGCGCAGGTCAGTTGATGTATGCTACATAATAGCTGCTTCACCATCAGGGAATGTAATACATTGGGAGGCAGCATGTTCGGCTGGCGCGGAAGAGTTGCCGTGGTAGCTCGGAGAGTGTTGTGCTGTGCGTTGGCCTGAACTTACTCGGTGCTCGCTGAATGATGACCTTGAAAGAAGAGCTGAGGGCAATGGTCAGGCCAGCATCTGGTGCGGCCTGACATGCGGTAGCGCTCTTGATGATGGGGATGGCCACGTATCAGCCGTCGTTCTGGCTGGTCAAAGGATGAGTTGAGGTAACCATGGCTCGTGCAGTTCAAGAACTACGTCAGATTCCCTTTGAACGGCTCATCGGCGCTCCGATGACGGCCGCGATCGAAGCGCAGGCGGCTGCCGCTCAGTCCACGATCGAGTTCATCCAGAAGGTGGGCTTCAAAACTCCCGACGGTGGTTTCGAGCCGGCAGATCTGTTGATCACCGACACTGATGCCGATGCCGATGCTGGCGACTTGCGTAGTGTCACGTTCTCCTACGAGAAGAAGGACGAGAACGGCGAGGTTTCCGCATTCCACCTCAAAGTGCCGCTGCTCTCCATCGTGCCCATCCCGTACATACGCATCGACGAGATGACTCTCGACTTCTCGGCCAAGCTCACCGATGCGATCATGAGAAAGACTGATACTTCCTTCAACCTCGACTCCTCAGTCTCGGGAAAATTCGGTGGAGGCTTCCTCGTCCCCTTCAAGATGAGCTTCCGCGTATCGTCCACATACAACACGAAAACTTCCAAGGCATCAGCGCAGAAGAGCGAGTACCGGCTAGATATCAACATCCGCGCGGTACAGGACGAGATGCCAGGCGGGCTGTCGAAGATACTAGACATCCTTGAGGATGCGATCCAGGACACCAAGGCTCCGGTGGCATAAGTCGTGGTACGCCTCGGATCCGTGATCGGCGGGATTCTGGCCGAGCTGACGCAAGCCCGTGCCGTCGCGGATCGGCTCACTCGCGCGCTGGTTGACGAGTACGAGGATGATCCCGTTCTGTCTGGAATGTCAGTGCCTAGGGTGAAGTTGTCGGCAGCGACAGTGACTGTTCGCTACACGATCCAGTCAGTCGAGGAATCCGAGCCTACACAACCAGATCCAGCGGTAGTCAGTACCAGATGGCAGAAGGTTGTGGCGATCAAAGTTGTCCCGAAAGTTCTACGCAAACTGAACATCACCGGCGAGGACCAACAGGCCCTCACGACAGCGATCGTGATAAAGCGCCCCACAGTGACCGCTACCGAGCATGCTCTCCAGGGAAAAACTGCTGAATTTCTCAACGTCACGATAGAGAGTGCGATGGAGTCCTGGCCGAACATCCCGGCGGAGCTGCAGCGCCGATTGGGCGGCAAACTGGCATTCCGCGGCGAGCTGAAAGCGGAGGCGACAGCGGAGCTGGAGAAGTTTCTGGACCGGGAAGCCAGAGAGAGACTCCTCGCCAGCGTTCTGGCATCGAAGATCCACGTTGGCGTACTTACCGCGGACCTCCCGGAAGAGCCGGGCCGCATCCAGGAGATCCAACTCACCGTGGCCGGCGAGGATCTCGAACTCGTAGAACTGGCGGATCAAGACGGACAGTAGGTGAGCATGGCGATCCAGCGAGTAGAACCTCTCAAGCTTGGCGATCTGCTCGGCTCGCTGATGGGCGCAGTGGTCGACGCGCAGGCTCAGGCGGCCAGGGCGTCGATTGAGTTCGTTAGGGATGTGGGTCTGATATCGGAGCAGCCCAGCGGCACGGAAAGGCTGCGCACCGTTAGTCTCCGGTACCGCAAACGCGACGAGAATGGCGCCCTGGCGGACTTCGAGGTCGAAGTGCCATTACTGGCCATGGTCAACGTGCCCTCCCTTGCTGTTAAGGAAGCCTCCTTCTCCATGGCATACGACGTCGTAACGGTAAAGGCGGCTAGCGACACAACCAAACGTTCGGTTATGACAGGGGTGATCCGAAAGAAGACTGCGGCGAGTGACCGCAAGACCACCACAATGTCGGTCGATGTCGAGGTTACGATCGCCCAGGAAGCCACGCCGATCGGTGTCGAGCGACTGTTCGACCTTGCGGAGTTGGGAATCACCGAGGCACTCGTCGAGGGCAACGGATGAGTAGCGACAACCTCCACGCCACTCTTGAGGCCGTCAACACGGCCCTCGGGCATCTAGCAGCGGCACTCGACAAAGGAGGTTTCGGGGCGGGAAGCCGCAGCTACACACAGATGGCCGAGATCGTGATCGGCCAGCGGCTGTGGGCAGTCGAGCACGGAATCGACACGTTCGATGATCGGTTCCACCGAGTAGCAATTTTGGCCGCAGAGGTGCATCGGCAGCTTCTGCCCTATGTCGAGGCGATGGATCGACTTCGGATGCTGCCTGCCCTAGCGCCGCAGGATAACAGCTTTGCGCCGGAGTCTGCTGAGGCCAAAGTGCTCGCGGTCATCGACGCAGCCGACCGACCTCAATCTCTCACCCAGCTACGAAATGCAGTGGGAATGCCCAGTTCCCAGATGCGCGTACTTCTGGCGTCGATGGTTGATCGGGGGCTGCTCTCTGCCTCCTCGTCCGGCAGCCGGACACGTTATGGGGTAGCACCGTGAGTCCCATGTCCCAGAGTGGGGTCACTGAGCCGGAGCCTCTGCGCTTGGACCGAGTTCAGCTACGTTCGATTGACCCGCCAGGGTATCCATACCGGGTCCACTATGCCGATGTCATACAAGGGAAGATCGACACCTGTGCGATCGCTGCGATCATGGTGGCCATCGCACATACACGTCCCCGTCTGATCGGCGAAAGGTTGCCCGGCGAACCAAGGACGGGCGTTGTCCTCAGCAAACGAGCGGCTGATGAAATCTACAAGTACTGGTCAGACGTGACCTACTGGGTGCGTTTCACCACAGGCCTCGGTGTCCTGGTCACCCCGGTTCTCTACTACCACGGCCAGTACGAGGTGGCCTACGCAAGTACCCTCCACGGTCCCGGATGGCCCAGCCTGGTGGAGAAAGCCTATGCGATCTTGAAAGGGAACAGCTACAACAACCTGGATAGAGAACGCTCGCTGAGACCGGTCCCATCCGCCTTGGCAATCCTCACCGACCTTGTCGGCCCGTCAGACACAGCAGATCTAGTCAGCGACAGTCTGATCAATCGCTGGAAACAAAGCCGTGCACTCAAGGACTCCGATCTGATCCGCATAGCGGATCAGGCGAGGCACAGACCGACGGTCGCGACTTCGTACGACCACGGCACACAAGACGGTATTACAGCAGGCCACACGTATGCCGTGATCCGGTGGCGTCGCGGGAGGATGATCCTGCACAACCCAACGGGATCACCAGACGTGCCCCAGCTAACCCTGGATCAACTACGCGCCAGCTTCAGTGCGGTTCACCAGGCGTTATGACCCGGTCAAGTCCAAACGCGTGGTGTATTGAGGTGATTGCCGCGTGATCCTTGTCGGTCAGGCGGTCAGTGCTGGGGTGGTGTCCTCCTGTTCGTTGGGGTCGGCGGTAGCGCGTGAGCGGGCGAGGACGTCGAGGCCTAGGTAGCGGCGGCCTTCGATCCATTCGTCGTGCTGCTCGGCCAGGACCGCGCCGACGAGGCGGATGATGGCTTGGCGGTCGGGGAAGATGCCGACGACGTCGGTGCGGCGGCGGATTTCCTTGTTCAACCGCTCCTGCGGATTGTTCGACCAGATCTGACGCCAGATCTGCTTGGGAAACGCGGTGAACGAGAGTAAGTCCGCACGGGCGGCGTCCAGGTGCCCGGCCACTTTCGGTAGCTTCTCGGTCAAAGCATCGAGCATCCGATCATATTGGGCGGCAACCGATTCGGCGTCGGCTTGATCGAACACCGAATGCAACAGGGTCCGTACCCACGGCCACGACGATTTCGGGGTGATCGACATCAGATTCACCGTGTAATGGGTTCTGCACCGCTGCCACGAAGCGCCGGGCAGGGTGGCTCCGATCGCGGCTACCAGCCCAGCGTGCGCGTCGGAAGTGACCAGACTGACCCCCGACAGCCCGCGGGCGACCAGGTCGCGGAAGAACGCCAGCCAGCCCGCGCCGTCCTCGCCGCTGGTGACCTGGACACCGAGGATCTCCCGGTAGCCCTCGGCGTTGACGCCGGTGGCGACGAGAGTGTGCACGTTGACCACGCGCCCGTTTTCTCGGACCTTCAACACCAGGGCGTCGGCGGCGACGAAGGTGTAGGGGCCCTGGTCGAGTGGGCGGGTGCGGAACGCTTCGACCTGGGCGTCGAGGTCGGCGGCCCACCGCGACTTCGACACTCGTGTCGGCACGATCGACGTCGCGATCCCCAAACTGCGCTCGGGCAGTTACTTTCCGGATTGGCTGCTCGAGCGCCGCAAACGCGCCGAACGCGCACTCACCAGCGTGGTGGCGACCTGCTACCTGCTCGGGGTCTCGACCCGACGCATGGAGAAGCTCGTCGAATCACTCGGTGTGACAAAGCTTTCCAAGTCGCAGGTGTCGATCATGGGCGGTAGCCATTTCGGGAGTTCACCCGCTCGTCGGAGCGTTCGCCGTAGCCGGCGCCGCACACGGTGTCGGCTTCGGCGCCCATCAGGACCTGGATGAACGCCGACATCATATTGCGCAGCAGATCCGGGCTCGCTACGGCGAGTTGGTCCGACAGCAACTTGGACGGGTCGATAGGCTGGACAGAGGTCATCGCGTGAAACTTTCTTCCTTCAGTGACTTGGTAGGTCTGTTGAAGGATCACGCGGTGACCACCTCTACTCGGCTACGACACGCCGATCATCGAACCGGCCGGTCCGATTCCTACACCACTCTGCCGGACGCAACCTATGACCCCGGCCGTGGGGGAATAGTGCATCTCATGCAGTGAGTGCAGCGAGTCGTTCATTCCGTGCCAGATCGACAGCTACGGGTACTCAACACATAGTCGAATCTCGCGAACGAGGCTCTCAGCACTGTCATACTTCGATGCGCAGATCTCTCCCCTTTCCTCGGCAGTTGAGTTGCCACAAGGACCGATAGGAGCCCTGCCATGCCGACCGATCACCTACGGATCGCCGCGTACAACGTCGAGAACCTCTTCTCCCGGCCACGCGCCATGGGCGCCCCCGAACCCGTCGCCGCCGAAATACTCGACGCCCACGCGCGGGTCAACGAGTTATTCGAGCACGAAACCTACAGCGCAGCAGACAAAGCCGAAATCCTCGGCCTGTTGAAGAAACTGCGTCTGCTGCTCGACGATGGGAATCCGAACCACGAGGACACCTTTGCGGTTCTGCGCAAGATCCGGGGCCAACTACTCAAACGCCCCGCTGGTGGCGACGAAGACGACGTCACAGTGGTAGCGGATGGACGGTCGGACTGGGTGGGATGGGTGGATATGATCAAAGATCGCATCGACGCCCTCGCCATCACCCACACCGCCAGGGTCATCCGGGAGGTCGACGCCGACATCGTCGGCGTCGTCGAGGCCGAAGACCGAATCACCTTGCGCCGCTTCAGCGACACCCTGATCCACAGCAACGGGGTGCCCCGCTACCCACATGTGATGTTGATCGACGGCAACGACAGCCGCGGTATCGACGTCGGCGTCCTGTCCACCGACCAGTACCCGGTACTCGACATCCGCACGCACGTCGACGACGGCCCGTTCGGCAACCGCACCTTCAGCCGCGACTGCCCGGAATACCGCTTCCCCTTCCCCGACGACAGCGGCCTGGCCGGTCAGTCGCTGCTGGTGCTGGTCAACCACCTGAAAAGCAAGTTCGGCAGCAACCAGACCGCGAGCAACAAGCGCCGCCGCCGACAGGCAGAAGCCGTCGCCCAGATCTACCGGCAGCGACGTGACGAGGGAATCGAGCATGTGGTGGTGCTGGGCGACTTCAACGACACGCCCGACAGCAACCCTCTGCAGCCCCTGCTCGCAGAAACCGACCTCACCGACATCGCCCAGATCTCGAACTTCGACGACGGCGACCCCGATGAAGACCGACCCGGAACCTTCGGCAACGGCACGAAAAGCAACAAGATCGACTACCTGCTGCTGTCACCAAGCTTGTTCGACCGCGCCACCGGCGGCGGCATCTTCCGCAAAGGCGTCTGGGGCGGCACCCACGGCACCCTGTTCCCACACTTCGACACCATGACCAGCAAGGTGCACGCGGCCTCCGACCATGCCGCAATCTACGCCGACATTGACGTCTCATAACCTGCCCCCGAGCTCGTCGGGCGTGAGACTGCCCAGCAGCCGCGGGCTCCGCAAGACCCCCTCCTGGCTGCAGTGGAGTCGGTCTGCTTCGGAACGGCTATTGCCGCCGGCCACCCGCAAGCGCCGTACGAGTCTCTACTCGTCGCATGGACGACAGATTCGGCGCAACCAGCCCGGCCTGCGGCGCCGATTCGGTTGGCGGGCCGGATTTCAGTGGCCGGGGCAACCATCCCTCAGCGGGATGCTCGCCTGTCAGGAGCTGCTGGTGGCCTGAGCCATGTCAGCAGGTGTCGGGTGCCGAGTCGCCCGCCAGCCAGAACTCGAACCGGATTGCGCCTGGGCTTGGCGAGGGCAGAACGATCGCCGCTCCGTGCTCTGGTTTCCATGTCCGGGGAACCAGGATGTAGGCAGACCAGGCCCGGGATGAGCGAGAGGGGATCTCTCGGCACCCACCCTCGGTCTCAACATGCATACTTAAGATTGGAAACGGTAGCGGCAGCAGGGTTTCTGTCGATGTACGAAGTAGTGCTCACCGCCCGACGAGCACGCCCCCGGAGGTACAATCCCCGACTGTTCGGTAGATCACACGCACCAACTCTCTCCAGCCTCTGGCCCCGTACCCCTACTGTCAGGAGATTTCCGAACGATGCATCCAGTGGCAGCAGCTATCCCTCAGGATCTTGACAATCGACTGATTGATCTCCGTCGAGATATTCACTCACACCCGGAGCTGTCTCATCAGGAAGTGCGTACGACGCAACTGATATCTTCGCTGCTCAATGATCTAGGTATCAAGACCAAAACTCCCAAACGGGGTACGGGGGTAATTGCCGATATCGGCAATGAAGGCGGGCCGACGATCGCGCTCCGGGCCGACCTGGATGCTCTTCCGCTGCAGGACCAGAAGGATGTGGTGTACAGGTCGCAGTATGAAAACCAGTGCCACGCCTGCGGTCACGATGTTCATACGACCATCCTTGCCGGCGTCGCGGCGCAGCTCGCGCAGATACGAGATAGTCTGCCGGGCAAGGTCCGACTGGTTTTCCAGCCGGCGGAAGAGTCCGCTGACAGTGGCGCCAAGATGTTGATCACTGAAGGAGTGCTGGAGGGTGTAGACGCAATGTTTGCGTTGCACTGCGATCCCAGTATGGAAGCAGGCCGGATCGGCGTGCGTACAGGCTCTATAACGTCGGCAACGGACACTCTGTCTATCCGGCTCACGCGCGACAGCAGTCTAGGCCCGTCAGGGGTGGACAAAGTAAATCCGATCGATGGGGCAGGCCATATAGTCACCGCCCTTGCTCACACGATCAACAATCGATTCCAGGTCGAGCACCGTATGTTGATGGTATTCGGGGCCATCAACAGCGAACCAGGGTACGGAGAAATCCCGGAAGCTGCGGTTGTGGGTGGAACAGTCCGTGTTCCCGAAATGGCAATCTGGGCAAAGCTTCCAGAGATGGTAGCGACCGCAGCGGAAAGCATTGCAGGAATGCACGGCTTGCATGCCGAGGTGATCTACAATCGTGTTTGTCCGGCCGTCGTCAATGATCCGGTAGCCACCGACATCTTCCGCCGGACGGCCTCCAGCCTTTTCTCGCCAGCTGCGATCTATGAAGCTCCGCAAAGCTACGCAGGCGAGGACTTCGGCTGGTATCTCATGCAGGTGCCGGGAGCGTTGTGCAGGTTGGGCGTTGCACATCCGGGGTCCGACGTACGGACCGATCTGCACACTCCCATATTCGATGTCGACGAGCGGGCGATCGGCATCGGTGTTCGACATATGACAGCCACGGCTTTGGCTGCTCTCGATCGCTACGGTTCGATAAGCTCCTGCGCCTAGAACGGCACCGGCAGGCACATCCACCAGCGGCCCAGGCTGCAAGCCTGCCGTTGTTGAAGCGCACTACCGCCCGGCCGACGGTGTCCCGTGCACGGGACACCCAGCGGGGGGCTGGCTGGCGCGCTCAACAGTGCCGATGAGTACGCGCCGCAAGTGCCTCCGGCGGTCGGCAAACGCGTTCCGGGAGTGCAACATCCGCCAGTTGTCCCAGATGAGCATCGTGCCACGCTCGATCTTTATCGCGACATGATTTTCCTCGAAGAACCTTCCACCGACCTTGATGTAGCGCGCTGACAGCTCATCGGTGACCTCAAGGTCATAGGTACTGAATCGCATCACCACAGAATCCTCGTATTCGTCGAGGATCTTGTTGTGGCCCAATCCATGGATGCCTCGTTTGGCCAACGCTTCTGGATACCGGCTCCCCCATCGATACACCCTCCGAGACAATTCGGCTCTCTCGTCTGAGGTGAAATGGCCCAGCAGGCGATGCCCATCCGCGAGAGTTGTCTCGCCCCCCAATCCGTTTGCATGGTGAACACACCAAAGAACAACGTATCGAGGCGGCAGCCCAGGGAACTCGTACCATTCAGTGTGTGGCGGCAATGCTGTAACTCCCACTGCGGAGAGTACATCATCTGGAACGTTGGGGTCAGGCGTGATATCGCGGACGAGCTGTCCATCGTATTGGGGAACGAGCGGGCCTAGAGAGCTGAGTTCGGTTACGTAATCGACGTTTTCCATATCTACGTCAACGTAGGCATAACCGAATTGCGATAGCTTGCTTCGAATGTCGGCGTGGTCTAGAACTTTGGCGGACATCTTGAATCTCCTCGCGCCGTTCTCTGTGGTCATTATTCCGGGGCAGTGAAATTGAACTGGTAGATGCCGCCAACGCCTCCGACGCATACGGCCTTGCTATCCGGGAACCAGAACACACTGTTGAGCCTGCCGTTCGTTCTCATCGACGCGGTCAGAAGCCACGTCGTCACTTCCCAAACTCGCAGGGCCACATCACCGCCAACCGTGGCCAGCCACGCGCCGTCGGAGCTGAA
>NZ_BDBA01000150.1 GCF_001612745.1 Nocardia amamiensis NBRC 102102
CGAATCGCATCTCTGGAGCTTGCGCGGCCATGGCTGCGCGGACGCGGATCTTGGAAGCCGCATGAAGAACGTTACCGTCTTCGCACCAGCGACATCGGCGCTGAGAGTGAGCGTGCATCGCTCACTGAACAGTCGGGTAAGGGACCGGCTTCGGTGCCAGACCAGCGCCGGTCGGAGTGGTGGTCGTTGAGAGTAATACGCGGCTTCGTATTCGGCGGGGGTCTGGTAGTCGAGCCGGGAATGCAGACGGGCCGCCCGCTCCTCGAGACGCTGTTCGTCGAATTCCGGATCCGCTTGTGGCACAAGCTCGTCGATCGCGGCCAGCGAGCAGCTCGGCCTTGGACACGGTGTTCTCGATCAGATCCCATACCAATTCCAGCGACGGGTCGGTTCTCCACGGTCCGGCTGTTCCTGCCCGCGATGATGCGCACGATCCTTCGGGGCCACCGGCGACGGCAAACCGGTGCTCGCCGCGGTGGACAACCTGGCCGACATGATCGCCCCGCAGCGCAGCCGGGGGCTGCCCGCCCGCTGGTTCGACGCGCGGCGCGTCGATTACGACCTGGTCGGCGGTGGCTGGCCCGCCTCGGTGGACGAGGACGGGAAACTGCACGTGGCCGCGTTGACGGCGGTACCGGAACCGCCTAGCCTGACCGACCTGCGGGCGCGGGTAGCCGCGATGATGCCGCGGGTGGACCTGCCCGAACTGGTCCTTGAAGTGATGTCGTGGCATCCGGAGTTCACCGAGGCCTTCACCCACGTCGCCGGAACCAAGGCCCGCGTCGCCGACCTCGGGGTATCCGTCGCCGCCGTGCTGTGCGCGCACTCGATGAATGTCGGCTTCGCGCCCGTGGTTTCGCCCGGCGCGGAGGCCTTGACGCGGATCGGCTGCACCACGTCGATCAGCACTACATCCGCTCCGACACCATGGCCGCCGCCAACACGGTGCTGGTCAACGCCCGGGCCGCAGTCCCGCTGGCGCGGTTGTGAGGCGGCGGCTGCGTCGCCTCGGTGGACGGGATGCGGTTCGTTGTTCCGGTCCGCTCGATCCACTCGCGCCCCAATCGCAAGTACTTCGGCCCGAAACGCGGGTCGACGTGGTTGACGACAGCAGTTCGAGCAGGCGGGCCGAGGTCTCCAAAATGTTCTCGATCATTCCAGCAATCGCGGAAGCCAACCTGCCGCATTACCCGGGAAGGTGGGTGTCATGAACGAGAACAACGCACTCACACCCTTCCACATCGACATCCCACAGGCCGACGTCGACGACCTTCGCAACCGGCTGACACACACGCGCTGGCCGGTCCCCGTGCCGGGCCGAGACGATCGCACCGACTTCAGCCGGGGCATCCCGCCGGTCTACCTGAAGGAGCTCGCCGAGTACTGGCGCGACGGGTTCGACTGGCGTGCGCAGGAGGCGAAACTCAATGAGTACGAACAGTTCACGACAGTTATCGACGGCCAGAGGTTCCACGTCGTCCACGCGCGATCGGCGAACCCGGAGGCCACCGCGCTGATCCTGAACCACGGCTGGCCGGGCTCGTTCGTCGAGTACCAGCGACTCATCCCGCTACTGGCCGACGAGTTCCATGTGGTCATCGCGTCGCCGCCCGGCTTCGGGTTCTCCACCCCGCTGTCGGGGACCGGCTGGGAGCTGGCGCGGACAACGGAGGCCTTTGCCGAGATCATGACGCGTCTCGGCTACGAGAGGTTCGCGGCACACGGCACCGACATGGGTTCGGGCATCACCGGTCGCCTGGCGGCGCTCTACCCGCAGCGTGTCATCGGCACGCACATCGGCGCCGACCCCCGGTGTCTCGGATTGGTCGGCGACAAGTTCCCTTTCCCCGACGGTCTGTCCGATGACGAGATCGCCCAGCTCGAGGCAGTGCGCACCGCGGATGCGGCCGATCACGGATATCTCTTGATGCAGAACCACCGTCCCGACACGATCGGCGCGGCGCTCACCGACTCGCCGGTCGGTCAGCTCGCGTGGATCGCCGAGAAGTTCAAGACCAGGGCCGGCGGCGACTACCGGACGCCGGACGAGTCGGTCGACCGCGACCAGCTCCTCACGAACATCAGCCTGTACTGGTTCACCCGCAGCGGCGCGTCGAGCGCGCAGTTCTACTACGAGTCCGAGCACTCCGGACTCGACTTGCTCATGGCCTCGGGCGTGCCGTCCGGATGGGCCGTGTTCGACACCCACCCGCTCGTACGCCGCACGATGGACCCGTGGAAGGCGATCGGACACTGGAGCGAGTTCATCGAGGGCGGCCACTTCCCCGCAATGGAGGAGACGGAGCTGCTCGCGGACGACATACGCACCTTCTTCCGCGGCATTTCCTGACTCCGCGTCAGGGCCGGCTGGCGGCCACGAAGACCTTACTCGAGGCCCGGCCGGTCCGGCGCCTCCAGAATCTCGGCGTGCCCACCGATCTCGCTCGAACGTCCGCGATCCGTCAGCATGTTTCGGAGATGCCCGCGCCGGTCGTTGCCGACGCCAGCCGGCTACCACTACGTCACCACAACCAGGATCGCCACTGATGCTGCCCGCCACCTGGAGCCGCTACGTCACCGCACTCCGGCTTCGGGCACTCACACCGGCTGGAACGTACCGGCAACCCGCGACAGTTGAGTACGCGATCTCACCAGGAGCGCCGGCCAAGCGTGATGCCGTGAAGTCTTGACACATACTGATGAACGGTGGGCGATAGGTATTGCCTGCTCGACCTCAGGCTGGGGTGTTTCCTGTTCTGGTGTGGTGGGTGTGGGTCCAGGCGTCGCGTTCGGCGGCGAACGGGTCGTCGACAACGGCCCATTCGTCGTTGATGAGCTGCGTGGTGCGCCGGTCGGGGCGGTATTCGGGCCAGCCGGGTGTGCCGATGGTGACGAAGTCGACCCAGGCGCGATGTACTCGGGCGGCCAGCAGTGCAGGCGCAGGCGTGCCGAGTAGCCCGTCCGCGCCCTGGAAGGTGGGCAGCAGGTTGTCGAAGACGAAGGGCAGCTCGACGATGTGGGTGGCGCCGAGCTGCCTGGCAAGTGCGGGCGAGCGCCAGCCGAACGCATAGGCGTAGGTGCGGTTGCCCGCCGCCGAGTGACTGTCGGCCATGGCTCGGCTACCGGCCCCGAACACCGCGTCCCCCAGGATGATCGAGCGCAGCCTGCCTGGTGTGGCGGTGGGGTGCAGCCTCCTGTAGACCGACAGTAGCCGGTCCGGGTCGGGGTCGGCGTACTCGGCGGCTTCGGTCAGCTGTTGCAGGGTTGTCGCCGCCGCAACGCCGTTGGGCAACAGATACAGATTTCCTTCGTCGGTGTTGTGGCCGATCAGCAGGTCGACAGGTTGTCCCGCTGCGTGGGCCACGGTGGTGACGGGCTGGTCGTCGAGGACCACACCCAGCGGTGTAATCCGTTGCAGCGGGTCACGGACCGTTGCGGTGCCGAGGTCGAGACCGGTGAGCTCCGGCACGGCATCGATGAGCTGCTGATCTGTCAGGTCGGCGAATCCGTCGAGTGTCGCTGCTACCCCGAGCGTCGCTGCGGCGGCATCACGCACGATCGTGGCCTGTTCGCGGCTGAATGCTGCGCTGCCGCTGCCGCTTTGCATCACGGCACGTCCGAACAAGCCGGCAGCCTCGGGGGCGGCGATCGCGGCGGCGGTGAGCATCGCCCCGGCGGACTGACCGGCCAGGGTCACCCGCGCGGGGTCGCCGCCGAAGGAGGTGATGTTGCGGTTGACCCACGCCAACGCGGCAACGACATCGGCGAGGCCCCGATTCGGGCAAGCGCCGGGGATGTCGAGGAACCCGGCAATGCCCAGGCGGTAGTTCACCGTGACGACCACGACGCCGTGCTGTGCGAATCGGGAGCCGTCGAGCATCGGCGAGTGCGACGACCCTGCGACGAACGCGCCGCCGTGCAAGAACACCAGCACCGGGGCGCCACCGGCCACATCGCGGGGTGACCAGATGTTGACAGTCAGGTAGTCGGGTCCGGCCCGCCACCCGGGGTCGAAATACGCCGAGATATCCAGTGCTCCGAAACGGCCGCGCGGTAGCTGCGGAGCGGTCGGCCCCGGCTCGGTGGCCGCACGCACACCCAGCCACGGCTGAACAGGAGCTGGCGCCTGAAACCGGCCGATCCCGACCGGCGCAGCGGCGTAGGGGATGGAGTAGAACACGGTGTGGGTGGGGAACGCAGTGCCGCGGAGCCGGCCGCTTTCCACCTCGCGCACGGCATCGGCGGGTTGCGAATCGGCGGATTGTGAAGCCATCATGGAGCGCCTTGATCTGGGTAGCGTGTGAGGGGTGCAGTGCCACCCGGCGCGGGGTGCGGGGCGGCGCGACTTCGGTCAGTAGGCGGGCAGCGGAGCCCAGTTCTTGATCGCGAACGCGCTGGCGTCGCGGACGATTTCGAGGGCGCTGTGTCCGCTGAAGTGGGCGGGCAACACCAACGCGGTGTGGTCGGCCGCCCAACCCAGCAGCCGAAGTCGGGTCGCCCTCGCGGCGGCGGGGTCCTCACAGAAGCAGCTGTTGTGTTCGGGGTGAGCGATCTGCAGGGGCGTATGCACCAGGTCTCCCGCGAACAGTGCTTTGTCGCTGCCCGACGCCAACACCAGCACGCTCGAACCGGGAGTATGTCCCGGTGCCGCCCGCAACGTAAGATTCGCGTCCACCACGTATTCGGCCTCCCATAGCTGCACCTGACCTGCGGCGTAGACCGGTGCGACGCTGTCCTCGAACACGTTCTCGTTGACACCGCCCGTGATGTTCGGGTTGTTGGCCGGATTCCAGTGCTCGTAGTCCGCGCGCGGCATCAGGTAGGTGGCGTTGGGGAATGTCGGCACCCACTGCCCGTCCACGAGGCGGGTGTTCCAGCCGACGTGATCGACATGTAGGTGGGTGTTGATCACCAGGTTCACGTCCTCGGGCGCGATGCCTGACGCGGCGAGATCGGCCAAATACCTCAGGTCGAGGTGGTCCCAGGCTTCGACCGCCGGACGGGTCTTGTCATTGCCGATGCCGGTGTCCACCAGGATGATCCGGCCTTCGCTGCGCAGCGCCCAGGTCTGCATCGCGACCTGAACGATGTTGTCGACCGGGTCGAGGTGATCCGGAACCAGCATCGGCCGCTGCTCGTCCCAGTGCTGGTCGGGTGAGCCGGGGAAGAACTGGTCGGGCGTCATGCCCACCGGCCCGTGCATTTCCTCGACCCGCAACACGGTGACATCACCGAGCACAATCTCGTTCATCGGGTTCCTTCGCTGCGTGTTTCCGACGCCGTGACCGGGTGCCGGACGGCTCGTGGGCCGTGCCACTGAGTTTTCAAGTGCCCGATGTCGGTAACCACACCCTGCGAAGGTGCCGCTGGCGCGGGTGCGTCAACGGTGTCCACACCCCGGCAGGGTCAGGACAACTCGGCATCCGGCAGCGACAATGACGTGATGAGCGACCGCGAAGACCAGTCCGGACAGCTTGGGGCGTTCCTCAAGGCGTGCCGGGCCAGGGTGCGACCCGAGCAGGTGGGGCTCACACCCTACGGCGAACGTCGCCGTGTTCCGGGACTGCGCCGCGAGGAGTTGACCCTCCTGGCAGGGGTCAGCCCGTCCTACTACGCCCGGCTCGAACAGGGCCGATCCCGCAACGCCTCCCCGGAGGTCCTCGAAGCTATCGCCGCCGCACTCGCGTTGACCGCCACCGAACGACGCCACCTGCACGCACTGGCCGAGTCCGCAGGCCGCCGCCGCCTCACGCGCCCGGCGCCCATTGAGCACGCTGACCCAGCCCTGCTCGAGCTGCTCAACGCCATGCCATTGGTGCCTGCGCTCGTGCTGGGTCGCCGCAGCGATGTGCTCGCCTGGAATCCTCTCGGCCACGCCCTGCTCGCCGCGAATCTCGACCCCGACTGCCCGGCGGTCCCCGGTCGCAGGCCGAACATGACCCGGATGGTGTTCCTCGACCCGGACACCCGCGCGCTCTATGCCGATTGGCCGCGCAAGGCCCGCGCAGTCGTCGGCAGCCTGCGGCTTATAGCAGGCGCACACCCCGACGACCCAGCACTGGCGTCGTTGATCGGCAGCCTCACCATGGCCAGCCCGGAATTCGGCACCCTCTGGAACGACCACCGGGTCCAGGCATGCGCGACCGCCCACTACCAGCTGCACCACCCGCTGATCGGGGACCTCACCATCACCCAACAAACACTGAGGTCGGTCGAACACCCCGACCAGACCCTCGTAACCTGCACAGCCCCACCCGATTCCCCGTCGGCATCAGCACTGGCCATCCTGACCCATTTGGCTCAACCGGCCGAGCCGCCCGCACGCCTTGCCGACAATCGGCACTCTGCGCCCACCGCGGCCACATTCCACCCACACGCCCGATTGGAGCCACCGGGGACTGTCTGAAAGACGGCGGATCTGACCTTGGCCCGACTGGCCGAGCCTGATGGTTCGGCGGGAAGGATCATCTGATGTCGGAGACACTCGAATCCGTGGTGGATGCGGTGGATCAGAAGAAGCTGCACCACATTCATGCCACTCCCTCCTGGCCTGTGAAGCTCACGTCATCGGTCGCGGCGACATGTTCGGCGGGCGCGGTGAGGTGCCTAGCGGAGTCCAGGGTTTCCCGAATGCGCTGGGCGAGGGTGTGTCGGTCGGGGTCGTCGACCCAGCATTCGTAGGCGACCTTGAACGCGGCGATCCCGATTTCGGCCGCGAGCGCTGCGGTGGTGGTCTGCAGACCGCGTTCACGCAGCGCGTGGGCGAGCGTGGAGGCTAGTACGGCGAGTTTGGCCAGTTCGCGTTCCTGGAGTTCGGGGTTGGCGGCGATGACGGCCTGGCGTTGCCGCACCAGGTCCCCGCGTTCTTCGAAAACGCGAGTGGCTTCGGTCAGGGCGTGGGCGATCACCTCCAGCGGCGGGAGCGGGGCGGGGGCGGTGGCCGTGGCGTCGGCGAGGATGTCGGCGAGGGGGTTGTCGCCCGGGAAGAGGACTTCCCGTTTGTCGGTGAAGTGTCGGTAGAAGGTCCGTTCGGTGAGCCCGGCGCGGGCGGCGATCTCCGCGACGGTAGTGGCGTCGAAGCCCTTGTGGTTGTAGAGCTCCAACGCCGCCTTCTCCAGGCGGCCTCGTGCGTCGGGCTTCCATCGGCTCATGCTCCGATCCTACCTGTCGATGACAGAAGCTGACATCAGGATGATGACAGAGACTGACATCGGCGCTATGGTGATGTCATCAACTGACATCAGGGTCCCCGCCGCCGGTGGGGACGCCACAGCAGGAAGGCCCACACCATGCGCGTATTCGTCACCGGAGCCTCCGGACACGTCGGCTCCGCCGTCGTCCCCGAACTCCTCGAAGCGGGACACCAGGTCGTCGGCCTGGCCCGCTCGGACAAGTCCGCCGCCGCGTTGACGGCTGCCGGTGCCGAGGTGCACCGAGGCGACCTCGACGATCTCGACGGCCTCGCCGCGGCCGCCGCCGCGGCCGACGGCGTCATCCACCTGGCCTTCAAGCACGACGCCATGTTCGCCGGCGACTTCGACAGCGCGGTCGCAGCGGATCTGCGCGCCATCGACACGCTCGGCGACGCGCTCGCCGGCACCGGCAAGCCGCTGGTGACCACGTCGGGAACCATGCTGCTCGCCTTCGCGGGGCTGGAAGACGCCGCCACAGAAGTGGACGTGATCGACGCCGGGCCGCGGATCGACGCCGAGAACGCGGTGGTTGCACTCGCGGAACGCGGCATCCGCTCGTCTGTCGTACGGCTTGCTCCGAGCGTGCACAGCGCGCTTGACCATAACGGCTTCATCCCGACCTTGATCTCCATCTCCCGGTCGAAAGGCGTCGCAGCCTACGTCGGCGACGGGGCCAACCGCTGGCCCGCCGTGCACACGCTCGACGCGGCACGCCTGTACCGGCTGGCGCTGGAATCCGCGCCGGCGGGGTCACGGCTGCACGCCGTCGACGACCAGGGGATCCCCTTCCGGGAGATCGCGGAGGCCATCGGCCGCCAGCTGAACCTGCCCGTGGTCGCCATCCCGTCGACACAGGCCGACGCCCACTTCGGCTTCCTCAGCGCCCACGCCTCGGCCGACAACCCCGCCTCGAGCACGCTGACCCAGGACCTCCTCAACTGGAAGCCTGTCCAGCCCGGCCTTATCGACGACCTCGGCCAAGGCCACTACTTCGACGTCCCGGCGACCACCACACGCTGAGCCCGCTCCAACTCCATCCCACCCGGTCCCCGCGCCGCATCCAGGCGGCTTGAATCGCCAACCAGACCACGTGACACCCCACTTGGGCCCGCCGCTTGATCAGCTCCGCCAAAGCCCTATGGACCGTTCCCGATTCGGTGGACACAGGAGCATCGCCACCCGGGTCGAGAGTGTGTTCGAAACTCATGTACCGAATCATGGTGATCGAGCTCCTGAGCACCCTGGAACACCGGCCGTAACCCTCGCAGTCAACCACCCGGCGAAACAGCCGGAACCCAGACGGTGAGCACAGGGGAACGATCGCCACCAACCCGGCGCGAGTGACGCGCCGTAATGCCGCCTATAGCGCACCCAAGCGGCCAGCGCTGACTGGCGGGCTGGTGCGCTACGGGACGTAAACGATGCGGTCGTCGGTTTGGGCGTTCCACGTCTCGCTGACCTGAGCGAGGGGCACGGGACGGGCCCGCACGTCGATCGCGTCGGTGTGCACCGCGACGGCGAGTTCGGGCAGCTCCGCGAGGAAGTCGCGGGCCGGCACCGCGCCGATACCGCTGCCGCAGATCTGCAGCCGCGACGCCCGCAGCAGCGAGGAGTCGACGGGAATCGTCTGACCGGCGACGGATCCGATCTGGATCCAGTCCAGCGGAGCGCTGCGGTCGCGGCGGGCGGTGATCATCGCGGTCATCGCTCGGGTGGACGGTTCTCCCCACACGTAGTCGATGACGATGTCGACGTCGGCGGCGCGGTCGGCCTGCTCGAAGGTCACTGTTTCGTCCGCGCCGAGGTCGTGCAGCGCGGCGAGCCGGGAAGCGTTGCGTCCGGCGGCGATCACGTATGCGGCACCGAACCGTTTGGCCATATGCACCGCCATCCGGCCGGCGCTGCCGGTGGCACCGAGGACGAGGACGCGTTGACCCTCCCGGAACGCGATGCGGCGGCGCAGCGCGACCCAGGACGACATTGCCGGGTTCATCGCGGCGGCGATGCGCACCGGGTCGGCGTCGTCCGGCAGTAGCACGCTGCGGCGGGGGTCGATCACCGTCTGCTCGGCGAGCGTGCCCAAGTCGCTGTCGTCCAGCGCCGCGTACCTGAGATTTCCGTGTTGGTCGCGTACGACGGCGTCGACGCCCGGAACGAACGGGAACGTGCCGGTGCTGCTGTAGTGCGTGCCGTTCGCCCGAGCCCTGACCAGTCGGTGCAAACCTGCCGCGAGAACGTCCACGACCATCTCGTTCTCCCCCTGGGCGATCGGGGCGGGGTACTCGCTGTACCGCGGCGGAGCGTCGAAGCTGGTGACAACAGCGGCGTGCATGGCAACTCCTCGTATTTGATTGGTATTACAAACTATGTTCGAGTTTGGTTGGTAATACAAATCATGTCAAGTAGGATCCCGGCATGGGATCCGACGACGCGCTCGAGGACGCTCTCGTCCGGACGTCATTCCGGGTGATGGCCGTGCTCACCCGCATCGGTTCGGAGCACGAGCTGTCCCTCACCCAACTGCGGCTGCTCGGCCTGCTGCGCGACCGCCGACCGCGCATGACCGATCTGGCGGCGTTCCTGGGGCTGGACAAGTCCACGATGTCCGGCCTCGTCGAACGGGCGGAACGCCGAGGCCTCGTGGCACGAGGCAAGTCGCCGCAGGATCGCCGGGTGGTCGACGTGTTCATCACTCCGATGGGCAGCGAACTCGCGCAACGGGTGCAGGAGGAGATCCGCGCGGCCCTCGCGCCTTATACCGACCGTCTAGCTGCGGACGACCGCCAGGTGCTCACACAACTGCTCGACTCCGTTTCGGGAACGCCAACGAGGGACGACGGGAAAGCAGGGTCGACGAACGCACTGTGAGCCCAGATCAACGCACCGACCCCGATACGGGAACGCCGAGCAGGGAAACACCACCGGCGATCACGGGCCGGGATCGGTGACCGGTGACGGGCCGACCTCGGAAACAGGCAATAGCTTGTGCGCCACCTCATCTGGCACAGGACAGCGGACCTGGTCTCGGGAGCGGGAGAGACCGCCGGAGTCCGGTTGAGCAGCTCCAGCACGGGAATCGCGATCCCTCAGACGTCATACGTACCGGCGATGACCAGGCGTTTTGCAGTTGCCCATGTTTGGTTTTGGCCTGCCGGGGCACGAAACTACGGCAAACCGGACCAGAATCGTCACGCCACCGCTATTTGCCGATGACCAGCAGTTTTCGGCGTTGCAGCAGGTTGGCGTACTGGTCGATTCCCCCTCCGGACACCACTGCTAACCCCCACAGAGGGTGACACCAACGATCGTCTGCTGCTGTTGGTGCTGGTAGCGCACTTCTAGGTCCTGCGCTTGGTACAGTTGGGCTTTGTCGGCCAGATCTCCCGCAGCGAGCACCTTGCGGATGTCGACGAGTGAGTCGATCAACTCCCGGATCTCGGTTTCGGCGTTGTCCCTACTAGTTCCGATCTTTGGTCCGCCAGCGGCGGGCAAAACCACGTTGACCCTGCGCCTCGGTGATGCGCCGGGGCGACAGGTCTTCCGCCTGCGCGAGCACGTGGATCGACGATTTCACTGTCGCCGATGCGCTGCGTCGCTACTTCGAGATGGCGCACGCTGAACGCCACCGTCCACCGGACGTGGTGCCGCGTTGGCCTTTTGAGAACGAGCGGGAAGACGCCGAGAGATGGCTACATGCCCACGGATCTGATGCCGATTGGGCGGAAATCGCGAGGGTCAGCGGCGATTTCGGCGATTGGGATGTTGAGACACCCTCGGGGCACTACTCCTCGATCCAACCGTTTGATCTCGTCCATACGCTGTCGCCAGACGAACTCGTGGACGCATGGGAACAGGTCGCCGGATCGGCCGATAGTGATCTCACCGAAGAGGAGTGGCACCTGATAGTGCCGCACATCGGCAGGCACAGCAACGGCCTTTGGCGAGTTCGGCCCTTCCACGACCGAGCTGGCCGCCAAACGCCGTACCTTCAACGCTGTCCGTTTCCAGCAGGCGACCGGCACGCTGTGGACGCATCTCCCTCGTCGCTATGGCAACGGGTTGACCGCTGCCATCAACAACAAGAAGTATGTCGCTACTGGCCTCTACGACCGGCTATATCGGGCGCTCCGCGGGGAGAAGAGAGCAGCGCGAGTTGTTGAGTGGCTGGAGCAGAACATCGGTAAAGACTCACGCGAGGCCGTCGCAGTGTGAAGGCCAACCAGCGTGGGCGGAACGTTCGCGCTGCCCGGCGGCTTTCAACTGTCGCCTGCCCGATAGCGAGTGGCTGGTGACCCTATCTCGTTTTCGCGACTGAGCATTAGCAGCGACGGCGGGCAGGCGCAGCCTGGCGGCGCGAACATCGTACGACATATACAGAAAAGCGAAGATCCTCCGATCGAAGGATCTTTTGAAGGGTACGGCGACATGAGGTCTGACTAGTATTTGTTATCTCATTGCTGACAAATCAAGCGTGGGCGATGACGACTCGCACAGGAAGCTCGGGATCGTCGGTGTTCATATCGCTCTCGAATCCGGTCGGGTTTTCAATTTTCCGATCTGGATCATAAACAACGACGACCAACGCCGCGACATTCTCACGACGCCGGTAACCAAACATGTCCTTGATAAGCTGATCACGTACTTCTCTTGCCCCGAGTGATTCACGTGTCATCTTCGCTTCAATCGCCACTTGCTCCTGTCGAAGAACAAAGTCGATGCGATAGGAGCCGCCAGCCCTGCGCGGCGTTGTCTCCTCCGGCTCGACATCATCAAAGTGAAGCCGAAGCAAGGCGTGCAATATGCGCTGAAGATCGTACTCGTCAGACAGAGAGATACCAGGACCGTTGCGGTTTGAGCTTTGGAGAATCTTCAAGGTTGGTGACAATCGGCGAAACAGCCCGACCAGCTTATTCATGGTGTCGTGTATTTCAGCATTTATCCCGAATCGACCTTTAGCCTCAAGCAGAATACGCCGCTGCTCGCCCAATGGCTGCTCATAACTGTCACTCAGCGAGTACTGCCACCGACCATGCCGCTTGAAGTAGGAGGCGAAGCGTGGAATGTGATCATAGACTGCCCACGGCTGCCGGGGATTGGCGATAAATTGCTTTATTTTGGGGAAGGTAGTCGGATGTTTTGCCTCGAACTGGACAGTAAACCGCACTTTCAGATCGTCCGGCAATACAGCGAGCGAAGCTGCATACCACAGCGGGTATTCGTCTTGTAGCTGCCGCACGGCCGACTCGGCAGCAGGGTCATCATCGCCCTGAGCTGTTCGACCGAGTTCGGCCAGTGCATCAATCTGGTCCACGAGTGCGGCGATCCGCTTCGCTTCGCCCGCATTGTTCACGGGATGGATTCTAGAGGCAGGTCACCCTTTGGCAGTCACGTGGGTGGTCCAGGAATCTCGGCCAGTAATGACATTGGATGTCGAATCTCCCTGTAACGACTCAGATTCAGGCTGCGTCGCGGTTCCAGAGCGACCGCGCTGGGTGCAGTGAGATGTCAGCGAGTCGATGCTCGCATCTCAACCCTTCGTTCCCGCAACGCCTTCCACACACTCCCCTTGGCCTTGCCGATCCTGCGAGCGACCGCATTGAGCGACTGCCCCTCGCCGTAAAGCCGTACCGCCCAGTCGATCTCATCCTCCGTCATCGACTGTTACCGCATCCGCACGCCATGCTCCTGGAGGATCTTCATCAAGCTGCCTTTTGACAGGCCGTACTGCTCGCACAGCTTGTTCGTGGAGGTGCCGGATCGGTAGGCACCGACCAACTCCGCGATGGTGGCAGGCGATAGCCGACGATTCAGTCGCCGCGGTTGAACCGTGCTGCCGCCAGTGTTCGCAGGCCGGCGTGCCGGAGCAGCCTCGATCTTGGCAATCACCGTGCCCAGCCAGTCCGCTTCCCACTGTTTCAAATACCGTCCGCTAACCCCGGCAGAGATGGGGGACAGCGGACGGTATTTGAACCGTCTGAACGTCGCGGGTGGTCGCTGCGATTGCCTACAGGACTCTGCTCAGCGTTGGCCCTGGCGGCAGTCCCGTTGCAAGGCTCACCGGCCTGTCCGATGCCCCGCCGAGGCTGCACCAACACAACTTGGCGAGTTGTCTGCCATCTTCGGTGCGCGGGTGCCATCTGTTGGTGGCCGAACATGTCGTGTCCGTACACTGCGTGTCAGTGACGAGTTCGTGATGCCTGGCAGAGCGGCGGTAAGGATGCATTTCGATGAGAGTCGCGTGGCCGGGCTCAGTCCGGCATCCGCACGGATCATGGAACTACTCGATCTCCACCCGCGCGGGGTGCAAGCATGGCGATTAGTGGAGCTGCTGCGCCCATGGGACGCCGAGAACAAAGAGGAACCAGCCAGTGGTAAGGAGATCAAGTCGCTTCGGTCCAAGCTGGCGAACCTGGCGAGCAAGGGGCTGGTGACTATTGAGCGGACCACCGATTATGGCAATATCTATCGCCCGGTAGGTAGCTATTTCGATATGGCGAATTGGACTATCGAGGGTGCCCGGAAGAACTATGCCAAGGACCGCGCGGAGCGCCTCGGAGCGGATCAACTCCCAGTAGCTGCGTATTCGATGACGCTCGGTGTATGGCGGAACACGATCGTGGAGGACGCCCATGCTGGCAATGGGCTGAACCGAATCAGCGACGGAGAAATGATGGCTGCAAATATAGCCGTGTTCCGTGTTTGCCGCGAATTTCTGATGACAGGCGATCGTAGCCGGGCAGCATGGCTGCGTTTACTGGATGAGCTGATTCTTCCTATCGGTCGGATAAAAGTCGGTTCGCGCAGTGTGGACAATCTGTTGGGTGAGCATTATCGAGAATGGATGAGAAGCGCAACGTCGACACTCATGTATTGGGCTGATCTTACAGAGCGTGAAGACCACGATATGGAGTGGTTTATCGCGGTAAAGTCCTGTTTCGGCAGTCCTCGCCGAGAATGGTTCGGTTTGCCGGATTGGCCACGGCTGGTAGACGCTTTTGTTGCTAAGGAATACGGCGGTTCGACCAGTCCGGCCGACGTGGCGCGGCACCCGGATATCTACACCGACGGCGTGAAGCCGCGCGCGAAACTGCCAGTTTCGGACGGCGAGCTGCGCGAAGGGTTACTCAAGGGACCGGATTGCATGGACCCCGAGATTCTGGATTGGTGCATCGGCGACGGAATCGGATACATGAAACTGGATCGCGACTAGAACGGCGAAGCTGCTGGCAAAGCTTGAAGACGATGCCAGGCGTGCGAGCCTCTGATTCATTGTCGGAGGTTCGAGCTGGATTTCGGAGCACCACGCATACGATCAGATTCGTTTGACCTCGGGGAAGTCAGACAGAACTACAGAGTCAAAATACGCAAGAAAGGATACGGCAATACCAAACGCCAAGTCTTGAGAATTTGGACCAAACGATAGTCTTATGCCGCGGCATTCAATATCTAATTCCTTCGACAGAGTTTTCTTCAACTCAATCAGTGCGTTGAAGTTCTTCTGCTGCTTATCGGTGAATTGGCCATCTCCGTGAATTATTGCATTGCGAACTTCAACCAAATAGGTGAATCGCTGGTAAGTAGCCGTTCCTTGAATCTGAACGGAAAATCCACGACTTAACCAGCCGATCCGGCCTGGCCACGAGTCAAATATATCTCGTTCCAGCTTAGTTAGCATCTCCTCTACAAAGCGATGGTTAACGACGCCGCTCTTGGCGATTACCAGCGCGACTATCCTCGATACGTGCGATTCGAGCGGAATTAGAATGCTGGATATGAATTGCTCTGTCGGCAAGTCGATCAAGCGGAGGCTGCTGAGGGATCGGAGACATCTCTCGCCGGATTCAGTCAGTTGTTCCGGCGCTACGCTTGTGCCCATTGCCATGCACTTTTGTTGAGAGGGGAATCATTCTGTACGGCTCGGGATATGTTTACGTTCACGCCACCTTGCTTACTGGCTGCGGCGGCAAGTCCGTGTCTGGTAAGCGAAGAAGAAAGAATATACACCCTTTCGAATACATCCGATGCAAGCGCATTGTGCGTGGCCAGTGCCCATGCTGCCTGTGCCCTTACCGTTTCGTGACGGTCTTGCAGCTGTCTTATCAGCCAATCGATCACACGACTCCGGTGGAGCAAATCAGCAACTGGTGTCGCCTGGACTACAGTAATGATCCAGATTTTTGTCCATGGACTCTGCCTTTCGGTATTCGTAAGTTCATGCAGCGTCTTCCATTGATTTTCGAGTGATTCCGAGGACACCTTCGATCTCGCGATTAGGTACTGGCACACGTGCTCGGCCATACCTTGGTCTCTGTGCAAAAGATCAAGAAGCGACTTATCGGAAAGCCGCTCGGCGCCACTCCTTAAGGATGCCAGGGCTTGAATTGTGAGCCATTTCATAGGGCCATCAAGCTTTAGGCCGCGGTCGTTAGCTATTATTCTGCTCGCTACTTCGTTATCCGATCTCGGATCGCTTTCAGAAGTAGTATCCACCTCTCGCCGACTCGTGATGACTGATCCATATGGCCCCCTGGTAAGAAATGAATCGAATCTCAAGGTCGAAACCCTCGATGGAAAATTCTTCGTCAAGAAGTTTTGATCTTCAGACTCTGGTTCTCCGATATTTTCCGCTTTGAGAATTCTTGTTTTGCCTTCTGAAGGTATGAGACCGATGGTGCGGAGTTGATCTGCGACATCCTCCACTATCTGGTTAGCCATTCCCCAATCGGAAATTACCATCCGGATATCATCGGCATATCTATGGGATGGAATATCTCGCCTGTCCAGATATCGGTCAATGACACTGAGGTAGGCGTCTGCCAGCAGATCGCTGGGCCAGAGCATTTGAGGCAGCCCCCGACTTCTGGGCATAAAGCTCCCAACTAGCGAAACTATTGCGCCACTAAGCGTTGCGTTGCAGGAGTGCAATAGAATTTCGCCGCGTAGCACATCATGGTCGATGTATTCATAGCACGAAGCTACGTCCATATCGATTAAATATCCGCCAGTATATTCTGAGCCAAACCGTCGATGATCTTGCCATTCTGTAGTTCGTGTCTCAGCGGGCAATTCGGGCTTTAGCGCTGCGGCCAGCGCGTGGTACGCGGATCGGGTGGAGCAGGGAACAACGTCAATTGGCCTCGTGCCGAATCGACCCTTTGGCATTGTCAGGGTTTCAGATATCGAGAATGTGGATTCGGACCAGTGAGATTCTGTAAACCGCGCAAGTAGTGCAGGGTCGCCCGACAGGCACTGATCGGAGATAAGCGGAGGAAAGCGATCCATCGTAGATCTGGCCACTAGGCGAGCTGCATCGCCGATATTCACCAGATCAAGAACCTTGCGGTCCATAACTGAGTGTTCCCTAATCTGCGAGGTTGGAAGGATGCCAATAGTAGAGTCTTGCCTGTTTCGAGATGCTACCAACACCGGAAACCAGAAAGCTAACCGTTTGCGGACTACGGAGCGCCGGTCTACGAGCGGGTTACCCCTCGCCCCCGCAACGCCTTCCATACACTCCCCTTGGCCTTGCCGAGCTGCCGTGCTACAGCGTTGAGCGACTGCCCCTCGCCGTAAAGCCGTACCGCCCAGTCGATTTCTTCCTCCGTCATCGGCTGGTACCGCATCTGCACCCCGTGCTCCTGGAGGATCTTGAGCAACCCGCCCTTGGACATCTGGTACCGCTCGCACAGCTGGTTGGTGGAGGTACCACGTCGGTAGGCATCGACCAACTCTTCGATCGTGGCAGGCGATAACCGGCGATCCAACCGGCGGGGCTGCACTGTTTTGGTGTCCGCCGTCACCAGCCGCCGGGTTGGAGCAGCCTCGATCCTGGCGATGACTCGACGGAGCCAGTCCGGTTCCCACTGTTTCAAATACCGTCCGCTAACCCCGACAGACAGAAAACCCCTTCCGACCTGCATCGGAAGGGGTTTCTCATTCGCCGATCACCCGGAATTGGGGACCAATCGGGACCCATCCTAGCCAGCAGATCTGGTATCTGCGGCCCGCCGTTCGGCATCGTCAAGGGTGGAGGCACGGTCAGCGGGTCGCGGTGCTGGTGGCGGGTGTGAGGATGCCGAGGCCGGTGGCGTAGCGGCGATACAGCAGATGCCCGCGCCGGGACTCGGGTCGGTGCAGGACAGGACCGGCAACCCGTACTCACACCCGATCCACTGCCTGGTCCTCGGTGAGTACCGGCGTCGGCCGGGAACGAGGGTCAGTGGTCGTTGCGTTGCGGCGGCGCCATAGGTTTACCCACCGCGCCCGTTGCCGCGCTGGGCGAGGAGCTTCCGGGTGTGACCGATCACTGGCTGCTGCCACGTCCTGGTGACAGACAGGAGAAGGACGCGACATGCTGAGTTTGCTGAGTGGGTTGGTGCATTCGGGTACGGCGATCTGGCTCGAAACCATCGCCATACCGCTTATTTTGGCGCTATCCGGTGTCTGGTACGAGCGCAGCCGTCGCCGCACCTACCGCATGGTCCTAACTGAATCCACTGGCGACACAATGCTTTTGGATATGCGACGAGGGGGACGCACCTTGCTTCTGGTCCGTTCGGCCGACGGTGTCGAGCTCACCGCGGTGCTGCGGCACCTGCCGACCTCCTGGAACAAACAGTGACGCAGTCCGCGGAACAGACGAGTTTCGAAACGTTCGTGCGGGGCTGCTTCGAGCCGATGCTGCGGACTGCGAAGCGGTATGCGCTGTATCGGCGGCTACCGGCACAGGCTGCCGAGGACATTCTCGCATCCGCATTGGAGCGGGTATGGAAAAAGGAGTGGCCGGTGCTGCAGCACGAACCCCACGGCCGCCGGAGCGCCACCGTCTGCCGATACATGTATTTCGTCGCGCAGGAACTGCAACGTGCGGCGATACGCGTGGAGCCTGTTGCACCCCAAGACCTGCCCGAACCAACCCAGTACGACTTCGACATCGCGGACAAACTCGCCGCGGCCTCCCAGCTGAGCCTCGTGGCCGCCGCCCTGGACGTGTTGTCGGACAATGAGCGTACGGTGCTCGAACTGGCCGGCATAGCGGGTCTGAGTAACGCCGAGATCGCCCTGCAGATCGGCAAGAGCGGCACCCACGTCTCCACCTTGCTATCGAGTGCACGGCGCCGTTTGAGGCGCGAACTGGCACTGAGTGACGAACGCGCGCGGCAGCGACGTCCACGCCAACGGCCGAGCAGCGAGCGGGCGTCCCAGCTCACTGCAGTCAACCACACGCAGTTGCCGACCCAGCCGCGTGAAGGTCAAGCTAGGAAGGAGGGAGGTGCGTGATGAGCAAAAGTCACCGCCCACCGTTCAGCCGGACCGGCGACGCAGAGCTGGACCGCAGGCTCGACCGCGCCAACGCCGAGGCCGACGCCACCCCGATCGCCCCGGTCGGCGTGGACCATATCATGCGCAGCGTGTTCGGTCGTTCTGAACCCGAACGTCATGAATTCGACGCACCGTCGAGTGGGTATTCGGCGAATTCGACGCAGAGCCAGCCTGTGTCACCAAGGTATCCAGGCGGCGGCGACGCCAGCCGAGCGCTGCTGGCAGAGCAGGACATAATCGCGCCCGACGATAGAGACAACACCACCGACTACCCAGACGAGGCTGACGGGTGGAGCACCGGGTATCAGGACGTCGCAGTACTTTTCGAGGAGCTGGCCGGCGCCAAGGATCCCGGCCGTCGGCGCGAGCTGCGCGACGAGCTGATCAGCCGCTGCATTCCGCTGGCCGACCACATCGCCCGCAAGTTCTCCGGCCGCGGTGAACCCTACGACGACCTGACCCAGGTCGCCCGCGTCGGCTTGGTACACGCGGTGGACCGCTTCGACATCTCGCGCGGCTCCAACTTCCTGTCCTTCGCGGTGCCGACGATCATGGGCGAGGTCCGCCGCTACTTCCGCGACAACACCTATGCGATGCGAGTTCCTCGGCGGGTCAAGGAAACTCACCTGCGCATAGGCGCGGCAATCGACGCGCTGTCGCAGACACTGGGCCGCTCTCCCACCGCCAAGGAGATCGCCGCCGAGCTGGAGATCGACCCCGACGAGGTGACCCAGGCGGTGATCGCAGGCAACGCCTACCAACCCAGTTCGATCGACGCGGTCTCGGTGGGCCACGATATCGAGGCCTCACTGTTGGAGACCCTCGGTGAGGAGGAGTCCCAGTTCGACCAGGTCGAGGAATATGTGGCGATCCGGCCGCTGCTGGCGGGCCTGCCCGAACGCACGCGCCGTATCCTCACCATGCGATTCTTCGAGCACATGACCCCAACACAGATCGCGCAGCAGATGGGCATCTCACAGATGCACGTGTCACGGATCCTGGCCAAGGCCATCGCACAACTGAGGGAGCAATCCAAGCGCGGCACGATCCAGTAACGGCAAGAAGTTGTGTCAAGGGGCCAGCCTACCCTTAGAGTCGGGCAGAACCTCTGCCAAGAACAACGAACCCGTCCTCGGAGACTCGGGACAGCCCACCGACGCCCACCAGGCGGCGAGCGGGGCAAAAGCGTGAATCCCCCCGGCATGTCCGGAGACTTCATCTGTTGAGGAAGGATGAAATCCGTGAGTTCGAAGAAGTAGCCGCTGGAGCTGCGTGAGCGGGCGGTGCGGATGGTCGCGGACGTCCGTGACCAAATTGAAGCGGTGATTGCCTCGGCGCAGGACCTGCTGACGTTCGAGGCGAGCCGCTATCCCGTCGTCCAGCGGTTCGTCGTGGCCGTAGAAGGCGGTCACTTTGCCGAGTAACGCCCGCATGTAGTCCGGTGTCTGCAGCAGGCCCGGCACGATGACCGGCTCGAACCATCTAGTCAGGCGCGTTTCTTCTTCCAGGGTGTGGAGTTGCTGCTGCTTGCGCTTGATACCGGCGATCCGCTTCCATTCGACATAAGCCGCTTCGACATTGCGCAGCGTCGCGATGAGATCCGGCATCTGCTGTTTGGCCTTACACGAATTCCTCACCCTGAATCAGCTTCATACGGGCCGGATTTCCTTTCCCATCGGCACCTCGATGGCGGTTTCATGGTCAGGCAGATTCATCTGCTGCAAGGCTTCCAGATCAGTCACTGTGGCACCGCTGAGCGTGAAGGTACCGCGGCCGGTGTCAGTGAGCGTCGCGCCCAGGCACGTTCCGGGTTCGAGGAAGCCCAACAGGATGTGGGGTATCTCGATCACGGACCCGTCAGGACCGATCCGCCATCCCTGGATGACGTACGTACCTCTGTCGGAAGCGAAAAGAGTTGGGCACGTGCCGTTTTGACTACCGACACCAAGGCATCGCAAACGCATGGCGAGGGGAACAGTGCAGTATCTGGCACGAGTGCATTGCTGCGGTTACGGCCTGAGCATCCGACAGCCGATGTCTCAGTACCGCGTAGCTGAATACATCACTGACGTCCCGTCGTGTAGGCAGGGCGCTGTTTAGTCAGGGGGATTTCCATGCGTACCTTCATGTCTCGCCTCGGCGCTACTGTCACCTTGACGCTCGCCACCATGCTGCTCGGCATGGGGTCGGCGGGGGCTATCACGATCTCGGACTGCGTCGATGGTGGTGGGATCGTCATCCGCTGCGCCGAACAGCCGGTGACCCGCCAGGACAAGGTGGCGTGTCCGGCTCCCGGCAAATCCACCCGGATCTGGTGCTTCGGCGGCTTCTACGGCTATCCGGAACCGCTGGAGATCCTGGAGTTCGGCGGCGACACCCGGTACCGCGCTCGGTAGGGTGCAGCGATGACCACCGAGCGGGATGAGTCGACTGTCACGATCACGGGAGCGGCGCCTGCGGCGATCGTTGCCCTTAAGCGGGCCGCGGCCATTGCCGAGGAGCATGGGCACAACTGGATCGGTGTCGAGGACCTGCTGGCCGCGATTCTGACCGCGGAGCCATTGTCACTGCTGGAGCTGCACTGGCCCCGGCACGGCGGAACACCGCTGAACCGCGAGGAAATCAATGACTTCGATCCGTCAGCGCCACAGCAGGCGTTGACGTTCGATCAGGTCAAGGAGCTGGTGCAGTCGATCGTCCCTGGAGCACCGAAGGGTGCGCACGGGCCGGCGGAACCGGCTGCGGTTGCATACTCCCTGACAGGACCGCATGCGGAGGAGTTCCGAGGGATGGTAGAGGGACAGCGGTAACTGGAGTCGCACGATGAGAGAAGCCCAGGGGCACGGACCCAGCCAGTTCAAGGTGCCGTGGCCTCCCGATGACACGATCGGCATCATCACCACGGCCGGACGGGTCTTTCACCGCGGTACCGACTGTCCGGGGTACCAGCAAGGAATCGGGAATGCGCGTCGACGTGGCGCTGACATTTCACCGGTTGAGGAAGTGACGGCCGCTGAAGCACGCCGACGCCGACGCGGCGTATGCAACCGGTGCTGGGCTCGCTGATTGATCGCCGCGCGCCGACACCGACGGTCACCCCTTGCCGGGATCCCAGTTGCCGGGATTCGGTCGCAGACCGGAGCACACTGCGAGGTTTGCCTCTCCGGGCGCGCGGCGGGCAGGCTGGTCGGATGCCGATTTCACTGCCGCAGGATGTCGCTGACAATGTCGGTCAGATTTTCGGGGAACGCGGACGTCGATGGCTCGCCGAGTTGCCTGCTGTCGTGGATGCACGATGTGCGGCATGGGGGTTGGAGGTGATCGGGGACGGATTCGGGGGCGGTACGCATTCGTATGTTGCTCCGGTTCGGCGTAGTGATGGATCGGTGGCGGTGTTGAAGGTGCCGGTCGTCGACGAGGAGAACCGAGGGGAGCCGACCGGGCTGTTCTGCTATCGGGGCGAGGGAGCCGTCCGGTTGTACGAATTCGATGGCGGGTCCGGGGCGATGCTGCTCGAATGGGCGCGGCCGGGGACGGAACTGGTGTACCAGCCGGGGTTTCCGAGTCTCGAGGGGCGGCCGGAGAATGTCGAGAAGGTTGAACTCGCCTGCCGGTTGTACCGGCGGCTGCGGCGCGAGCCCGTCGGCGTTCCGCAGGGATATCCCGCGCTGCCCGCGGCCACCGATCTGGTGGCGGAATGGAGGCGGCTCTTCGTCGATCCGGAACCCGCTGTGACGCAGGTTATTCCCGGACAGCTCCTGGCGAGGGCGGCAGAGTGGTGCGAAAAGCTGGCGGTGCCCGACGGGCCGCTGCTGATCGTCAATCGGGACACGCACCTGGGCAATATCGTTGCGGCTGAACGGGAGTCGTGGCTGCTCATCGATCCGAAGGCGTATTTGGGTGAGTCGGCCTTCGACGCGGGATTCCTGGTGATGATCCAGGTACAGAGCGCACCCGACCCGGAACATGCTCGCGGGGTCGTCGAACGCACCGCGACCGCACTGGACGTCGACGTCGATCGGGCCCGCGGCTGGGCGTTCATGCGTGCCATGGAGGAAATCGTCTGGGCCTTCGACGACCAAGAACCCGATGACCTGCGGCTACACCTGACCGTCGCGACCGCGCTGGCCTGACCCTCAGCGGTTCAGTTGCCCGAGGCGTCCCGGTCCTGCTGGGCAAGGACGAAGGTGCCTTGGCCGTTGGGGTCCAGTCCGGTGTCGAGGATCTTGTCGTCCAGAAAAGCGGCGGCCTCCTGATCCAGGAAGATCCGTGACCCCTCGGCATTGAGGACCTGGTCTTGCTCGGCCGGTCCCGCGGACACCGCGAGCTGGAGTGTCTCCGCGCCGTCCGCCGTGGAGATCCTCAGCCCGGCGTCCTCCGGCGCTCCCTGCGCAGACGTGATACTACGAACGGCCTCGATGGCCGCGGGGGTGATCATCAACATGTGTCCTGCTTCCTTCCTGCTGTCCTGGCAGTCAGCCAGCTGAATGGCGGACTCAGGCTGCGAGGGCCCACCTCCGACGCGATCGTCATCGGCGCCGACAGCCAGCACCGGGCGTTCTCTCACGATTAACCATAGACAGCTTCGCGAAACCACTTTTCGGTTGCGACCTCAAGTTGAGAACATCCCCGCACGTGCCTGCGGTACCACCTGGCGGGGTGGTCGCCAGCGCTATCGAGCGGTCGGCTCGTGCATTTTCGCAGCTCGGGGGTGGTCGAGTGGCGTTAGGGTAGAGGGGGGAGAGTGCGAGGAGTCGAGAGATGAGCACCACCATTCTGATCGTGATCATTGTCGTCGCCGCTGTGGTTATGTTGCTGGTCGGGGGGTGGCTATTTATGCGCAAACGGCGCGAACAGCAGCGGGTCGAGGCTCGAGGTATCCGTGACCGCGCGGCAGAAAGGGAAGTCGAGGTCGCTCAGAGGGAAGCGCGGGCGGAGGAGACGGCCGCCAAGAGCCGGGCGGCAAAGGCGGAAGGCGAGGCCAAGGCCGCGCAAGCCGAGCAGCTTGCCCAGCAAGCACACATGCATCACAACAAGGCGGCGGAATCGCGAACCGAGTTGGGCAAGGAGTGGGAGCGCGCGGATAAGGTCGATCCGGACTCGAAGTCAGGTGGGACGCAGAAGGGAGCTGACCCTGAGCAGCCGCCGCGCAGCCCGTGACATTGATCCTGAGGGTTCCCCGGCTGTAGGAATTCGATCTTCGGCGGGGCACAATATTGGCAGGGATGAAGGTTCCAGGATGTGATCGGTCGTGTTCGACAGATCACTTCGCCCACTGCTCGAGGGGGCGAGACGGACGACATGCACCGAGACGGCGAGCGCCCGAAAGGGCTCAGCGTTTCCGCACTGGCGGCGGTAGCGAACCCGTCGTACTCGCGAATCGACACGTGGAATCTGCTCGACGACGCGTGCCGCCGGCTCGCCGATGTCAACGGTGCCGGGCTGGACACCACCCACGAAGCCGCCCGGGTGCGGCGCCTCCTCGATCGTCTCTGCGCCTACGAGCGCTACTGGCTGTACCCGGGCGCGGCAAGACTGGCGGCGTTTCGCGGATATCTCGCCGATCTTGCAACGGTCCGGCTCACCGAGGAAGTGTCGCTGGCCGTGCGCCTGCTCTCCGAGTACGGCGACCGCGCGGCTGTGTTCGACACATCCGCGCCGTTGGCCGATCAGGAACTCGTGGCGCGGGCCAAACAGCAGCAGTTCTACACCGTTCTGCTCGGCGACGATTCTCCGCCCGAGGCTCCCGAAGGCTTGGCGGAGAGCCTGCGGGCGCTGCGCGACCCGTCGGACGATGTGCAGTTCGAGCTGCTCGTCGTGGCGAGCATCGAGGACGCCATCACCGCCGTCGCGTTGAACGGCGAGATTCAGGCCGCGATCATCCGGCATGACCTGCCGCTTCGTTCACGCGACCGGCTACCGCTGATGACCACGTTGCTCGGCGCGAACGACGACGTGGTCGTCACCGACCGCACCGACGACTGGATCGAATGCGGCGAGTGGATCAGGGAGCTGCGGCCGCATATCGACCTGTATCTGCTCACCGACGAGTCGATCGCCGCGGAGACCGAGGACGAGCCGGACGTCTACGATCGCACGTTCTATCGGCTCAACGACGTCACCGACCTCTACAGCACGGTCCTCGCCGGCGTCCGGAGCCGGTTCGCAACACCGTTCTTCGACGCCCTGCGTACCTATGCGGCCGCGCCGGTCGGCCAATTCCACGCCCTTCCCGTCGCGCGGGGCGCCAGTATCTTCAACTCCAAGTCGCTGCAGGACATGGGCGAGTTCTACGGCCGCAACATCTTCATGGCCGAGACGTCGTCCACCTCCGGCGGGCTGGACTCGCTGCTGGACCCACACGGCACGATCAGGGCGGCGATGGACAAAGCCGCCGAGACATGGGGTGCCGACCAGACCTACTTCGTGACCAACGGGACATCCACCGCGAACAAGATTGTCGTGCAGGCCCTGACCCGGCCGGGCGACATCGTTCTGATCGACCGCAATTGCCATAAGTCGCACCACTACGGTCTGGTGCTCGCCGGGGCGTACCCGATGTACCTGGACGCCTACCCGCTCGAGCCGTTCGCGATCTACGGAGCCGTGTCCCTGCCCACCATCAAGAAGGCGCTGCTGGACCTCGAGGCGGCCGGGCAACTGGACCGAGTGCGGATGCTGCTGCTGACCAACTGCACGTTCGACGGCATCGTCTACAACCCCCGGCGCGTGATGGAGGAGGTCCTGGCGATCAAGCCGGACATCTGCTTCCTGTGGGACGAGGCGTGGTACGCGTTCGCAACCGCGGTGCCGTGGGCACGACAGCGGACCGCGATGGTTGCCGCCCAGCAACTCGAATCAGCGTTGTCGTCACCCGGATACGCCGAGGAATACCGCAACTGGCGTGCGTCAATGCAGGGAGTCGACCGTGCCGAGTGGAGCGAGCACCGGCTGCTTCCCGATCCAGGACGCGCGCGGGTACGCGTGTACGCGACGCATTCCACCCACAAGTCGCTGTCCGCGCTTCGGCAGGCCTCGATGATCCATGTCCGCGACCAGGATTTCAAAGCTCTCGTCCGCGAGGCGTTCGCCGAGGCGTTTCTGACCCACACCTCGACGTCGCCGAACCAGCAACTCCTCGCATCGCTGGACTTGGCGCGGCGGCAGGTCGACATCGAGGGCTTCCAGCTGGTCCGGAACGTCTACGACATGGCCTTGGTATTCCGGCACCGTGTCCGCAAAGACCGGCTGATCGGCAAATGGTTCCGCATCCTCGACGAGGACGACCTGGTGCCCGACGAGTTCCGTGCCTCTGAAGTCAGCTCGTACCGGCAGGTCAGGCAGGGTGGCCTGGCAGAGTGGAACGAGGCGTGGCGGTCCGATCAGTTCGTGCTCGACCCGACTCGGGTCACCCTGTTCATCGGCAAGACCGGCATGAACGGGTACGACTTCCGCGAGAAGATCCTGATGGACCGGTTCGGCATCCAGATCAACAAGACCTCGATCAACAGCGTGCTCTTGATCTTCACGATCGGCGTCACCTGGTCGAGCGTGCACTACCTGCTCGACGTGCTGCGCCGGGTGGCTACCGACTTCGAGAGCAGCCGGGGCGGGGACGGTAAGGCCGATCGCGCCCTGCAACAGCGCCGGGTCGACGAGATCACCAAGGATCTGCCTGCGCTGCCCGACTTCAGCGAGTTCGACAGCGCGTTTCGTCCCGACGGCGCCAGCTCGTTCGGCGACATGCGATCGGCCTTCTACGCCGGATATGAGGAGTCCGACCGCGAACACGTCCTGCTCGGCGACGCCGGGCGCCGACTGGCCAAGGGGAAACCGCTGGTGTCCGCCACCTTCGTGGTCCCCTACCCGCCCGGTTTCCCGGTGCTGGTCCCAGGGCAGGTGATCTCGACGGAGATCCTGTATTTCCTGGCCGAGCTCGACGTCAAGGAAATACACGGATACAACCCCGACCTCGGGTTGTCGGTCTTCACCGACGCCGCGCTCGCGCGGCTTGCCGCGGCTCGGCACGCACATGCCGCGGCGTCCGGTGGTGCACCGGAAGCAGCTCCGGCGCCGGCAAGCCACCGTCGGGTCGGGATCTCGTGAGCTGTTGTGCCGCACAGCCGAATGTCGTACAGCCCTCCCGATGGACTATGGGCTATGACGGCCGGGGTCGCGTGTGTCCGCGCATGATGTCGACGGCGAATTGCGCGTATTCGACGGCGATTTGGTGGCGAGAGATGGGGCCGCCGGGGCGGAACCACTGCGGCAGGGAAGTACACATGGTGGCGACAGCGCGGGCGGCTTCGCGGGGGTGGGGGGTGGTGAACTCGCCTGCCCGGATGCCTGCGGCAACTTGATCGTCGATCAATCGCTGGATATCGGTGCGCAGAGCGGCGATTCGGGAGCGGTTGGGTTCGTCGAAGCTGCGCATTTCGCTGGCGCCGATAAACGCGAGGTCTCCACGGTGCGTGTGGAACAGCGCGAGGGCTTCGACCATATTGGCGAATCGTTCGACCACGGTTACGCCGTCGTCGCGGGCTGCCGGAATTCGCCAGTGCAGTTCGGACATTCCGAGGTCGAAGATGGCGACCAGCAGGTCCTGTTTACTCCGGTAGTAGTGGTAGACGCCGGCGACACTCATACCGGCGTTCGCCGCGATGCTCCTCATCGTCGCGCCGTGGTAACCGGTTTGCATGAATGCGGCGATCGCCGCACCGAGAACAGGATCAAGGATCAGGGGCTCGAAGCTGCGCCAAGTTTGCCCGTCACCGGCCGAACGGGCAGGCGAGGGGCCGGTCGCGTCGGCGGCTGCGGTCAGCCGGGCGGTGAGAATGTCGATGGTGGAGACACCGAGTTCGGCAGCGATCCGGTCGAGTCGGTCGACGGTCAGCGGTGTTTTGCCGTTCTCGATGGCGCTGAGGGTTCCAGCGCTGACGTCGACCCTGCGCGCCAGTTCCCGCAGCGAGACTCCAGCCGCTGTCCGAGCCCGGCGCACCAGATGCCCCGCACCGGTGTCGCCGGCATCCTCACCCACCATTGCCTGTTCAGACACACTGAACATGCTACATCGCCCGAGCGCAGAAAATATCAGGAGAGGCTTGACAGTTTCGCGGTATGCGGTGAGCATGGTCACAACCTGAACATTACCTAGCGAACGTACGGTGCATGTTCAGCCATCCAGTGAACGGAAGGATGCGCGATGGCCGAGGTGCCGGCCCTTCTCGACTTGCTCGACGACTCGTCGACGCACTGGGGGAAGTGGCGCCCGACTGCCGAGGAGCCTACGAGGTGCGTGCCGCGGCAGCATCCGGCCCAGCCCGGCGCCGAACCCGCTTCCGTGGTGTCTCCTGACGCGCACCGGCGATCCGGCCGCTCACGAGCAGGACTGTCGCGACGAGACCTTCGCCACCATTCGCCGGTTCGCGCACCACCGGCCTCGGAACAGCGAACACGTCGAGCCGATCCTCGGGCTTGCGGCAGCCGGGCCGCGGGTTGCTGACGTCGTTCATTCCCAGCAGACAGGCAAGTGCGGTCCGTATGTTGCTGTCACTTGCTATCGCTGCCGTTGCCGGAGGTGCCTCACACTGACTTGAAAATAAGGACTGAGCATGTATTTTCCCGAAATAGATATCGACAGAGCTGGGTTTCACGCGGCTATGGAAGCCCTGGTGATGGACGATCCGCACCCCAGTGATGATTTTCAAGATTGTCCCTCGCACTGGATGCGGAGAGCGCTCTACGCATATGAATGGGCCAAACAGTCCTTCCTTACTCCGGAGCTTCCACGCCCAGGTGAAGCTCGTGAAGCGGTCCTACTCCATGAGGCCAAGGAGCAAGAAGGAAGAACACCGTGATGACTGTGTGGTGCTGCTCCCGGCTCAGCCGCTGTCGAGCGCACGGTCGGCGAGTGCGGCGATGACCGGTGCGAGTGTCCTGGCGTAACCGACGGTGAGGTGATTGTCGTCGCGGTACACCAGGTTGTCACCGATGATGAGGGGGCAGCGGGCGGCAGTGCAGAACAGCGAGGTCAGATCGGCGTACCGGCCGCCGGCGGCGGTGGCTGCCGCCTGCTCGGCCGCGATACCCGCGTCATCGACCGCGACCGAACGTGCCGGCGTGCATGCCGCCGCATTGTCGATATGGTCGGACAGGCACGCAGGCACGGTGGTGTGCGGATCGGGGATCGCCCGGAGAACGAGGACCGCCGCTCCGGTCGCTCGCAGCCCTCCGACCAAGCGGTTCAGGCTGTCGATCCAGGCCTGGTCGTAGGAGACGAAGCCGAAGTCGGCGCCGTAGCGCCGGGACATGCTCACCACGATCAACCGGGGGCGTTCAGCCCGCAGCCGAGTCAGGACCTGGTCGCGCCACTGCTCGCATTCGGTGTACTCCCGGCCAAGATAAGGGCTGGTGATGGGCAGGCCGAGCAACGGGCAGGTGACCTTGGCCATGGTCGCCAGCCGCCAGTGCCGCTGCGCGGCGATCGACTCGAACGCCGGATGCCACATCGCCGCATGGGATCGCCGACCAGGGCCACCGTCGTAGGCGAGTCCGGATCGCCTGAGGCGCACTCGGCCTGTCCCACATCACGCCACGACCGCACGCAGCCGTCGAGGAACACGGCCGCCTTGTCACCGGGGGCATCGGCGAGCGAGGGCGTGAGATTCGATGGAACAGCACGGATTTCGGCCGAGGCAGCGACAGCGGCCTGCGTCTGGTCGGTCAGCTGCCGGACCGCCCCGTCGCGCGCGTCGCCGCTGGCAGCAGCAGGCGTGGCGAGCGTCAGGGCCGGGGCTGCCGCGCCACGGCCGACCGGGACGGGAATGAGCATGAGCAGCAGCAGTGCCACACAAGCGGCCACCGCGGTGCTCACGCCGCCACAGGCCAGGCTGCGTGCGGCCGACCTGCGCAACGGGGCGGCGAAGCGGACCGGATTCTCGACCAGCCACAACGTGAGCATGGCGAGTCCGCCTGCCATCATGACCGCGCCGATCGAGCCACCCCAGCCGAGCTGGTGACCGAGCACGCGCGGTGCCAGCAGCAATACCGGCCAGTGCCACAGATAGAACGAGTACGACACGCGGCCGATCGCCCGCAGCGCACGCAGCGTCAGTCCGCGAGCAACCCCGAATGGTGTTTCCACACAACCGGATACGATCACCAGGGCGGTGCCGAGGACAGGTAGCAAGGCTGCGGTGCCAGGATACGGTGTTTTCCCGTTCAGCTGGGTACACGCCGCGACGATCAGGATCAAGCCGATCCATCCGGCAGGGGCAGCGACCGATTTCGGCAGCCGGGACCACGCGCAGGCCGACAACGCGATCATGCCGCCGGTGCCCAGCTCCCAGGCCCGCGTCGGCAGCGAGAAGTACGCCCACGGTGGCAGCGTGCGGGTCCAGATCAGCGAGATCGCGAAGGACAGCGCGGCGACCGCCGCAACAACGCTCAGATACGGGAACACAGCGGACGATCCGATTCGGCGCCGCCGCGCGAACCATGCTGTGACAGCGATCAGTGCGGGCCAGAGCAGATAGAACTGCTCCTCCACACCGAGCGACCAGAAGTGCTGAAATGGCGACGGAAGAGTATCGCCGGCCAGGTAGTCGGTGCCGCGCCGTGCGAGACGGTAGTTCCCGGCGTACAAAGCACCGGCGATCCCGTCGCCGAGCCGATCCCGTGCGACCGCTAGGTCTGCTCGCTCGGGCGGACCATGGCCTGTTGGTGAACTCGAGCACCCTCGATCGAGGTTGCACAGTGTGCTGCAGCCCTGCAACGGTGGGAGCGAAATCGCCTGAGGTCTGCAAGGATTGGCGTAATGATCCTCGTGACAGGAGCGACCGGCAATGTCGGCGCGGAAGTTGTGCAGGCCCTGGCCGCGGCCGGAGAACCAGTGCGGGCGCTGGTGCGTGATCCCCAGCGCGCCGTTGTGCCCCAAGGGGCGGAAGCCCTCGCGGGCGATCTCACATCGCCCGAGACGCTGAGTTTCGACCGGGTGCGCGCGCTGTTCCTGCTGCCCGGCTATCCCGGGGTCGCGCAGGCGGCCGCAAAGGCGGGCGTCGAGCACATCGTGCAGCTCTCGGGTGTTTCCGCGGGTACCGGCGACACCTCCAACACCATCACCCGCTACATGATGGCCTCTGAGCAGGAGGCAACCGAATGCGGTGCGGCATGGACCATTCTGCGGCCCTGCGCCTTCGCCTCCAATGCCCTGCGCTGGCTCCCCCAGCTGCGCGACGGGGACGTGGTTCGCGCGCCGTTCCCCGAGGTTCGCACCGCTGCCCTGGATCCGCAGGACCTCGGCGCAGTAGCCGCCACAGTACTGCGCGCGAATAGTCACCACGGTGAAATCCTCTGGCCCACCGGCCCGGAGCCGCTCACACCGGCCGAGCAGGTCGCGATCCTGGCCGAAGCCACCGGCCGCGACCTCACCTGCCAGGGCCTCACCGATGACGAGGCCCGCGCCGACATGCTCCGAACCACTCCGGTGGAGTACGTGGACGCGTTCTTCGACTTCTACGTAAACGGAGCCATCGACGAATCCATCGTCCGCCCAACCGTCCAAGAGGTCACCGGCCACGCGCCGCGCACGTTCGGACAATGGGCAACGGCTCACGCCGACGCCTTCCGCTGATCGTCCCACGGCGGGTCCGCGGAGCGCAGGACCTGCCGATCGGGGGTGGCCGTATCTACCGGAACCATGCGGCCAATACTTCCGGTGCGAACCGGCAGTGTGTACCATCGGTACATGCCCTTACCTCGCTTCTACCGGCTACCGTCCGAGCGACAACACGACATCATCGAGGCGGCGAAGACCGAATTCGCGCAGCACGGCCCCGAGACCGCGTCGTACAACACGATCATCGCCAAGGCAGGCATCTCCAAGAGCTCTGCCTACCAGTACTTCGACGGCAAGGACGACATACTCGGTCTGGTGCTGTCCGATGTCTCCGATCGATTGCGCCGAGAACTGGGCAGCTGGGTCCCGGCGGATACCGCGGACGCGTTCTGGCAACGGCTCAGCGACGACTCGGCCCGACTCGTCCGCTTCCTCGAGGACAACCCACTCGATCGAGCCCTCGCCGACGCCGCCATAGCCCGGATTCCCGCCGGAAACGAGCAATCGTGGCTGGCCGCCGTGATCGACAATGGCATCGCTCTCGGCGTCATCCGCGCGGACGTGGACCGCGAATTGCTGAGCGCGGCGTCCGCCGCCGTGCTACGCGTCGGTGACAATTGGGCACTTGCGGGTGGCGGTCACCCCTTTCAGATCTTCAGTCTCCTCGCCGGATTGTGGGGACCTCCGCATGCGCAGTGATCTCCATATCGATTGGGCGATTCCGGCGACACCGCCGGGATGGGCCGGGCGCTTGGAACGGTTCATGGGTCCCGGAAAGACTCGGGCGGAGTCCGCCGTCGAATACATCGGCGGTGCGATGTGCCTTCTGCTTCTCGCAACATACTGCTGGCCGATGCTGTCCGACCGCAGTATCGCCGAAGTCGTGGTGCTGGCCATTATCGCCGCCGACCTTGTCGGAGGTGTATTGACGAACGCAACGAACTCGGCGAAACGCTGGTACCACCGCACTCCCTCATCCCGGGGCAGGTTGGCGTTCGTCGCTGTCCATACCGTGCATCTCGCTGTCGTCGGCGTGGTGCTGCTCGCCGATCCGGTGTGGTTCGCCGGCAACACCCTGCTGCTGATCGGGTCCGCGCTGCTGATCGAATCCGTGCCGGCCGACTTGCGCCGTCCAGTCGCCATGGCGGCCTACATGACTGCGCTCCTGATCAACCTGATCGCCCTACCGGTGCCGGCGCTGCTGGCCTGGTTCATCCCGCTGTTCTATCTCAAACTGCTGGTCTGCCATTTGATTCCGGAGGCACCCATTGCCGTCCGAGGTCGTTCGCACCCCAGCATTCGACAGGAAAATGCAGCCGAGCCGGGCTGCCGCGACACTCCCCGGTGAGCGCCGGTCCTTGCTGCATCTCCTCGAGTGGTATACGAAATCCATGGATTTCTAGGTGGCGGCGAACGGAATGCATCCACGGAGCAGCCCTGTCCCGGAGGTTCCTGCATTGACATACAAGGCGAACAGCAGTTCCTTAG
>NZ_BDBA01000151.1 GCF_001612745.1 Nocardia amamiensis NBRC 102102
GGCCGCCGCGCCGCGGTGCGGGCGGTGGCGGCGCCGGGGGCTCGTCGTCGTCATCTACGTAGCGTGGGATGACGGCGGTGTCGTCGTCGTAGTCGTCATAGTCGTACGTGTCGTCCTCGTGCGCGGCCCAAGCCTCGTCGTCTCTGCGGTAACGCCGATCAGCTTCGCGCTGTCGGAACAGTTCCTCGGCCCGCGCCCACCGATCCGTCATGCATCGTCTCCGGACGACGCGGAACGTCCCGTTTCCACCGACCTCAACACCGCACTCCGTTCGTCCAACCATCCTTGCAGGATCGACACGGCCGCCGCCTGATCGATCACCTGCCGCTGGCCACGCGCGCGAACTCCACTGTCCCGCAATGCACGTGCAGCAGTCACCGTAGTCAAACGTTCGTCGGAAAGCCGGACCGGTACCGGCGCGACGGCAGCCCGCAATCGCTCAGCGAATGCGGTGGCCAGCGTAGCGGCAGTGCCCTTCTCCCCGCGCAATGTTCGCGGTAATCCCACGATGACCTCGACGGCCTCATACTCCCGCACAATTTCGGCAATTCTTCCGATATCGGGTGCGGGGGCCTCGCGGTGCCGCTGTTTCGCCCGCGGCACGGTCTCCACCGGCGTGGCGAGAATGCCGTCGGGATCGCACGCCGCGACCCCGATCCGGACACTGCCGACGTCGACACCGATTCGTCTGCCCCGACCGGGATCGGTGGCAGGATGCGGACGGTCGGCGCCGCGGCGCGCCGACCCCTGCGGTTCTCCGGGGTCGCCCATCACCCGGCTAGTTCGGCCACCCGCGCGCGGACCGCGGCCAGGCCCGCCGGAATACCGGCGGGATCCGATCCGGCGCCCTGGGCCATCTCCGGCTTGCCGCCGCCCCGTCCAGCGATGCTCGGGCCGAAGCTGCCGACCAGATCTCCGGCCTTGATGCCGAGCTCCTGGGCGGGCTTGTTCACGGCGACCACGAACGGCACCTTGCCGTCGGTGTTGCCGAGCAGCACCACGACCGCGGGGTCACTACCGAACCGGCCGCGGATATCGGTGGCCAGCGTCCGCAGATCCCCTGCGGGCACCCCTTCCGGCGCGGCCACGGCGACCAGCAGCAGGCGACCCATCCGCTCGGCCTCGTCGGCGAACTTGCCCGCCGAGGAGAGCACCGCGGCCATCTTGGTGCGTTCGAGCTCCTTCTCGGCCGCCTTGAGCCGTTCAACCAGCTGCTCGACGCGCCCGGGCACCTCTTCCGAGGGCACCTTCAGCGCGGAGGCGACACCGGCCAGCAGCGCACGCTCCTTGGCCAGGTACTTGTAGGAGTCCAGGCCCACGAACGCCTCGACACGGCGCACGCCGGAGCCGACCGACGACTCGCCGAGGACGGTGATCGGGCCGATCTGCGAGGAATGCTGCACGTGCGTGCCGCCGCACAGCTCCATGGAGAACGGGCCACCGATCTCCACCACGCGGACCTCGCTGCCGTAGTTCTCGCCGAACAGGGCGAGCGCGCCCATCTGCTTGGCTTTCGGCAGGTCGGTCACGAAGGTGTTCACCGGGAAGTCGGCGCCGACCGCATCGTTGGACACCGCCTCGATGTCGGCCTTCTGGTGTTCGGACAACTGGCCCTGCCAGTTGAAGTCGAAGCGCAAGTAGCCCGGCTTGTTCAGCGAGCCCGCCTGCACCGCGTTCGGGCCGAGCACCTGCCGCAGCGCGGCGTGCACCATGTGCGTGCCCGAGTGGCCCTGCGTGGCTCCGCGCCGCCAGGCCGGATCGGCCTGCGCGAGGACGACATCGCCCTCGGTGATCTGACCGTGTTCCACCGTGGTCTTGTGCACCCACAGCTTCTTGGCGATCTTCTGCACGTCGTTCACCCGCAGCTTCAGACCCGAGGACGTGGTGATGCTGCCGCGGTCGGCGATCTGGCCACCGGACTCGGCGTAGAGCGGGCTGCGGTCCAGGATCACCTCGACGTCCTGGCCCGCGGTCGCGGCCGGCACCCGTACGCCGTCGGCGATCAAGGCCAGCACGGTGGCTTCGGAGGTCAGCTCGTCGAAACCGGTGAACTCGGTGGCGCCGCGGTCGACCAGCTCCTTGTAGATGGTGAGGTCCGCGTGCGCATGCTTGCGCGCCTGGGCGTCCTCCTTGGCGCGCTGGCGCTGCTCGGCCATGAGCGAGCGGAAGCCCTCCTCGTCGACCGACAGTCCGGCCTCGGCGGCCATCTCCAGGGTCAGATCGATGGGGAAGCCGTAGGTGTCGTGCAGGGTGAACGCGTCCGACCCGGCGATCGTCGTGCCACCCTTGGACCGCACGGCGGCGGCGGTGTTGTCGAACAGGGTGGAACCGGTGTTCAGTGTCTTGAGGAACGCCGTCTCCTCGCCCACAGCGACGTTCTCGATGCGGCGGAAGTCGGTGGCCAGCTCCGGGTAGGAGGGGGCCATGAGATCGCTCACGACCTTCATGAACTCGCCCATCACCGGCTTCTCGGCGCCGAGCAGCCGGGCCGAGCGCACGATGCGGCGCAGCAGGCGGCGCAGCACATAGCCGCGGCCGTCGTTGCCCGGGTTGACGCCGTCGGAGATCAGCATCGCGGCGGTGCGGGCGTGGTCGGCGATCACGCGGAAGCGGACGTCGTCCTCGTGCCGCACGCCGTAGGAGCGGCCGGTCAGCTCCTCGGCCTTGTCGATGATCGGGCGCAGCAGGTCGGTCTCGTAGACGTTGTCCACACCCTGCAGCAGCAAAGCGATCCGCTCGACACCCATACCGGTGTCGATGTTCTTCTTCGGCAGCGACCCGACCGGCGGGTGCCCCAGTTTCGGGCTCAACTCGCCGCGGATGTCCTGCATGAAGACGAGATTCCAGATCTCGAGGTAACGGTCCTCGTCGGCGACCGGGCCGCCGTCGCGGCCGTGCTCGGGCCCACGGTCGTAGTAGATCTCCGAGCAGGGACCGCCCGGGCCGGGCACGCCCATGTCCCAGTAGTTGTCCTTGCCGTCCCGGAACTGGATGCGCTCCTCGGGAATGCCCGCGACCCGCTTCCAGATCTCGGCCGCCTCCGGGTCGTCCTGGTACACGGTCACCCAGATGCGCTCGGGATCGAATCCGTAACCGCCTTCGTCCTGCGGCTTGGAGATCAGCTCCCAGGCGAGGGTGATCGCCCCCTCCTTGAAGTAGTCACCGAAGGAGAAATTCCCCGCCATCTGGAAGAACGTATTGTGCCGCGTCGTGACGCCGACCTCTTCGATGTCGCCGGTGCGCACGCATTTCTGCACGCTGGTCGCCCGCGGGTAGGGCGGCGCCTCCTGACCCAGGAAGTACGGCTTGAACTGGACCATGCCTGCGTTGACGAACAGCAGGTTCGGGTCGGCCAGGATCAGCGAGGCACTCGGCACCTCGGTATGGCCGGCACGGAGGAAATGGTCCAGAAAACGCCGTCGGATCTCGTGGGTCTGCACAGATATCCAGCCTACCGGTGCCATGCACGCGAATATCCATCGACCGGCATGCCGCGCCCCCACGACCGGTCAGTGCACCCAGCCCTGCAACGGCTCGGTATCGAAGGAGACCCCGACCGGATCGGGCAAGTCGAGCGTCTTGCCGAACTTATACCGAATGGTACTGGTGTACACGCCGTCCTCAGGCTGGCTGAACACGACGGACTCGCCGCTATCCCGGTCGATCAGCAGGTACACGGGTATGCCCGCTTCAGCGTATGCGGCCGGTTTCTCGACGCGATCGCGCCGATCGGTGTCCCGATCGTAGGACGTGACCTCGACAACCAGCAGTATCGGCGCTGGATCGACCCAGTTTCCTTGTCCGGTGAAGGATCCGTCGGGCGCCAGTACACCGTCGGCTCGAGCACGACCGTTGCGGTACCTCTCGACTTTCAGATCGACTTCCTGATACAGCCAGAGCTCGCCTCGGAGTGGGAGAAGCTGTCGCGCGATCCAGCGAACGATCTCGCAATGATCCCCATCCGGCACAGCCTTGACCCCCAGCTTCCCGTACAGAAACTCCAGCGTTACCGTCTCACCCGAATGGCGGGCAAGATGCTCGAACTCCTCGACCAGCATTTGGGGTCGCTCCACCATGGCCGTCACCAGGTCCTCCCGTTCTGCTCGGCCGGACGGTGAATACACCGATGATGCAACCGTACGCTACTCGTCGGACATTCCCGACCCGGCTTGTCCCGCGGGTCAGTCGTATTCGGTGACGCCCGCCGGGTCCCACGGTCTCAGGTATCCCGGACGATTCGGCGAAGTTTCTGAACGCGGGGGCCGATCTCGCGTTCATGGCCGTGGTCGGTCGGGTGGTAGTAGTCGACGCCGACCAGTTCGTCGGGCGGGTACTGCTGGGGCAGCACGCCGTCCTTGTCGTCGTGTGGGTATCGGTAGCCCTGCGCGTTGCCCAGCGCGGCCGCGCCCGTGTAGTGGCCGTCGCGCAGGTGTGGTGGGACCGCGCCCGCCTTCCCAGCCGTGACGTCGGCCATGGCCGCGCCGATCGCGGCGACGACGGCGCCGGACTTCGGCGCGGTCGCCAGGTGGATCGTCGCCTGAGCCAGCGCGAGTCGGCCCTCGGGCAGCCCGACCAGCTGCACCACCTGCGCGGCGGCGGTGGCCGTCTGTAGCGCCATCGGATCGGCCATGCCGATGTCCTCGCTCGCGTGGATCATCAGCCTGCGCGCGATGAAACGCGGGTCCTCGCCGGCGCTCAGCATCCTGGCGAGGTAGTGCAGCGCGGCATCGACATCCGAGCCGCGGATGGACTTGATGAACGCGCTGATCACGTCGTAATGCTGGTCACCTGCCCGGTCGTAGCGGACCGCGGCCTTGTCCACACTGGCCTCGACCAGGTCCACGTCGACGGTGCCGTCGAGCGAGGATTCGGCCGAGGCTTCCAGCGCGGTCAGCGCCCGCCGGGCGTCACCGCCCGCGACCCGGACGATGTGGTCCAGGGCGGCATCGGTAACGGTGTACTGGCCGTCGAGCCCGCGCGGGTCGCTGATCGCGCGGGTGAGCACCACGCGGATATCGGCTTCGGTGAGCGAGCGCAGCTGCAGCACCAACGAGCGGGACAGCAGCGGCGACACCACCGAGAACGACGGATTCTCCGTGGTCGCGCCGACCAGAAGGACGATCCGGTTCTCCACCGCGGCGAGCAGCGCGTCCTGCTGGGTCTTGGAGAAACGGTGCACTTCATCGATGAACAGCACGGTCTGCTCGCCCGCCGACAACCTGCGACGTGCCAGATCGATGACCGCGCGAACCTCCTTGACGCCCGCCGAGAGCGCCGACAGCGCCTCGAAACGACGGCCTGTCGCCTGGGAGATGAGCGCGGCGAGGGTGGTTTTCCCGGTGCCGGGCGGGCCGTACAGCAGCACCGACGCCGCGCCGGAGCCCTCGATCAGCCTGCGCAGTGGCGAGCCGGGACCGAGCAGATGCTGCTGTCCGACAACTTCCTCCAGTGTGGCGGGACGCATGCGGACCGCCAGCGGCGCACCCGCGTCCCTGCGCACCACCGCGTCGATCGAGCGCTCCGGAGGCGCCGCGGCCCCGGGCACGTCGAACAAGCCTTCGCTCACGACTGCGCCTCGCTGACGCTCGGCTCCGTCGTGCGCGAAGGCGCGCTGTGCCCACGGTTCACTCGCTGATGCTCCCTCACGAAAAATACGTTACCGAGCCAGACCGACAGCACCGCATGCCCTTCCTGAGCAGCACGGTGGCTCGAGCGGCCGTGCGGGGTCCGGCCTCCGCACCGCCGGGCCGAGTTGCGTCCCGCCGGTCCTTCGGATGTGATCAACACCCGTGACTGAAAACGTGCACGTTTCAGATCCCGCGGCCCCCGGGGGTTTCGCTCGCCGAACCCTGCTGCGAGGTGGTGCGGCGGCAGCCACCGCCACGGCGGTGTTCGGCGCCGGACGCGCGGGCGCGCAGACACCGGTCTTCCGGCACGGCGTGGCCTCGGGCGATCCGCTCCCCGACGGCGTGATCATCTGGACCCGGGTCACCGTCTCCGACGCCGCGACGCCCGGCTCCGGCCTCGGCGCACCGGCGAGCGTGCGCTGGGAGATTGCCGCGGACGACGGGTTCGCTTGGGTCACCGCCTCCGGCACCGTGACGGCGACCGCGGACTCCGATCACACTGTCAAGATCGACGTGTCGGGTCTCGCGCCGGGGGCCGAGTACTTCTACCGCTTCAGCGCGCTCGGCGAGGCCTCGCCGATCGGCCGTACGAAGACCGCGCCCGCCGCCGCAGATTCCCCGGAGCGCCTCCGGCTCGGTGTGGTCTCGTGCTCGAACTGGGAAGCCGGATACTTCGGCGCCTACCGTCATCTGGCCGCGCGTTCCGACTTGGACGCGATCGTGCACCTGGGCGATTACATCTACGAGTACGGCCAGGGTAAGTACGGCGGCCGCGACGGCGCGGTGCGACAGCACGAACCGGCCGGCGAAATCGTCAGCCTGGCCGACTACCGCATCCGTCATGCGCAGTACAAGACCGATCCCGATCTGCTCGACCTGCACGCGGCGCTGCCGTTCGTCTGCACCTGGGACGACCACGAGTCGGCGGACAACTCCTGGTCCGGCGGCGCGAACAACCACGATCCCGGGACCGAAGGCAGCTGGGCGGACCGGCGAGTCGCGTCCATGCAGGCCTACGTGGAATGGATGCCGGTCCGCGCCGCCGGTTCCGGGGCGCAGGTGCGCATCTACCGCAGGCTGCGCTTCGGCACCCTGGCCGAACTCGCCATGCTGGATTTGCGCAGCTATCGCGACCAGGAGGCGAAGCCGGGAGCGGGCTGGCGGGAAGCCGACAACCCGGCGCGCACGCTCACCGGCAAGGCCCAGATGGAGTGGCTGACCGCGGGCCTGGCGTCGGCGCCGGTGCGGTGGAAGCTGGTCGGCAACTCGGTGATGATCGCCCCGCTGATCTTCCCGCCGCTGGAACCGGCCACTACGGCGGCGATCACCAGCACCATGGGCATCCCGCAGTCCGGCCTGTCACCGAACGGCGACCAGTGGGACGGCTACGCCGCCGATCGCGCGCGCCTGTTCCGGGCGATCATCGAGCAGCAGATCTCCGACGTGGTTTTCCTCACCGGCGACATCCATTCCTCATGGGCGGCGGACCTGCCCGTCGACGCGGCGAACTATCCGGGTGGCGCCACGGCCGGCGCCGAGTTCGTCGTGCCGTCGGTGACCTCGACCAGCATCGGCGACATGGTACGGGCGAACACCGCGCCGGTCGCCGAATCGATCAAGTCGGTCAACCACCATCTGCGCTATGCCGAACTGGATTCGCACGGCTACGGCGTGCTGGAGGTCACCGCGGACAACGCACAGATGGACTGGTACTACCTGCTGAACGTGTCCGACCCGAATTCCGCTGTGCGCCATGGCGCTTCGTTCGCCGTCCGCTCCGGCGGCCGGATCGAGCCGCGGCAGATCCCGCTCATCTGACACAGGCAGCCCTGCGGCTCGACAACCGCGGGGCCTCGCCATTGCGGCGAGTGCTGTACGGCTGGCGGAGACCTACTCCGACCAGCGCTCTTCCAGCCTCGCCGAGACGTCCTCGGCGAAGTCGCCGACGATGTCGTCGCCCGTGCACCTGGCGTCCTCGGCGAGCGCGGCCCAGCGGTTGATCAGGGCCGCCGAGCGCGGCACCGACAGCCCGTGCTCCCTGGCGGCCGCGATGCGCGTGTGATCGGCGGGCAGGAACCAGTAGGTGGACAGCCATACCCAGATCAGCCGGGCTTCGAGGATGCGCTCGGCGAGCAGGTCGTCGTCGGCCAGCGCGGGCCACACGCCCACCACCTCGGCGCGCCATGCCTCGACCATCTGCCCGGCGCGTTCGCGGGAGAGTTCGACATCACACAGGCAGCCGGGGAAGGACACCAGCGCGTAGGCGATGTCCAGGGTGGCGTCGCGGAACCCGCCCCACTCGTAGTCGAGGAAGCGAGCGCCCTCCTCGTTCAAGATCACGTTGTCCGGGCACAGGTCCGACGGGCTGAACGCGCGGAAGCGGCCGGCGGAGTACAGGCGATTGCCGCGCACGATCCGCTCGGCGATCTCCCCGGGCACCTCGATGCCCAGTTCGCGCTGCAGCATGCCGGGCACCTCGGCGATCGCCGTCTCGGCCTGCTGTGCGATGCCGTCCACCCGGTGCACCACCTCGACCCGGCGCAGCAGGGCGACGAAGTCCGCCTCGCGGCCGACGGTGGCGGCGTGCATCCGGCCCAGAGCCTGCGCGAACGCCATCAAGGCGTTGCGGGCGGCCGGCTCGGCTCCGGACTGCAGCACGGCGGTGAGCAGGGAATTCTCGCCCAGGTCGCTGAGGATCAGCAACCGGTCGGGAAGACTGTGGGCGACCAGGTACGCCCCCGGGCGCTGTTCCCGGCTGAGCGCGGTGGTGAACTGATACGACACGGCCTCGCGCAGAAAGGCGGAGTCGATGCTGGCGACGCCGGGCGCCAGACCGCCGGTACGGCGATCCTGAGCGGACCCACGGACCTGCTTGACGATCAGGGTTCGCGGCAACGAGAAGGCGTTCTCCGCTACCCGCACACGTAGGACTGTCGTCCTACCACTACCGCTGAGTTCGATCGGATCGCTCAGCTTTACCGGAGCACCCATTCGCTTTGTGAGCAACTGTTGCGCTGCGGACACGACTTCGGCGGCGCGTTCGGCCAATAGTGCGGTCATCGCCTCTCAAAGTACTCGCATCGGGTCACTTCTAGCGAGCGGTTACACAACCTTTCCGTGTCGCCCGGCGTGTCTTCGGCAAGGTCGGAGGGCCGAGGCCGGTCGCTTGACACCCTTACACCCGTCGGGTTTTCTCATCGTCAACTGCCCTGCGCCACATCGCAAACCAGTTGAGTGGAAAGGTCTCCGCATGACCGAAACCCCGCCTCCCGCACCGAAATCAGCTGGCGGCGCACCCTACCCCCCGGACGACGACCAGCGCTCGGCGGCGCGGCCAGGGCAGCATGAGAGCGCCGCACAATACGGCACCGAGCCGCTGGAACCGCCGCCGGTGGGCGCGCCGCACCCCAGCTACGGGCCACCGGGCACCGGACCGGGCTGGATGCCGCCCGCAGCCGCGGCAGCGCCGCAGCCGGTCTACGGCTACCAGCAGGTTCCCGCCGTTCCCGGCACACTCGACGTGGGCCGGGCGCTGAGCTTCGGCTGGGCGAAGTTCCGGGCCAATCCGGGACCGTGGGCCGGGGTGACCGCGGTGGGCCTGATCGTCTATCTGGCGTTCCTGCTCGTCGTGCAACTCACCGACCCGACGACAATGCTGCCGCTGCTGCTCATCTTCTTGGCGGTCATGGCCGCGGTGTGGTTGCTGCAGTCGGCGATGGTGCGCGGCGCCCTGTACGAAACCGACGGCACCCCACCGCCATTCGGCGCGTACTTCCGTTTCCTGAACGCGGGCAATGTATTGCTCACCGCGCTGCTGGCATTCCTGCTGACCTTTCTCGGCTCCGCGATCTGCCTGATCCCCGGTCTGATCGCCGGCTGGCTGTGCATGTTCTCGCTGCACTTCGTCGTCGATCAGGATCAGGGCCCGTTCGAGGCGCTGAAGTCCAGCTTCAGCCTGGTCGTCGCCAATGCCTGGCAGGTCCTGCTGCTCGCGCTGGCGGTGCTCGTGGTGACCTTCCTCGGCCTGCTGCTGTGCGGTCTGGGCCTGCTGGTCGCGGGACCGGTCGCCACCATCGCCGTGACCTACGCCTACCGCACGCTGACCGGCGGCACCGTCGCCGCGCTGTGAACCGGGCGCTCAGTGTTCAACCGGTGAGCGCATACCCGCTCGAGCGAACCGGCCTCGCCGCCCAACGGAATCGAAGCTCGAGCATTACGAACTCGCCGCGATGATATTCACCGTGAGCTGACCGCGACGACCACGCCAGCTGCCGTTTCGCCAAAGCTCCTGCGACGAAGGTGAATTCGCCGCAGGCAGATCGGACCGAGATGAATGCGCCGACAGCGCGGCGGGTATCGCGATCACCGGACAGCGTGCCCGCCGCGCGTGCGCGGTCTTCGGTACCTAGTCCTTCTGCTGGCCCGGCTTGACGTCGAGGCCCGCTTCCTTGCGCTGCAGCTCGGTAATCGGCGCGGGCGCGTCGGTCAACGGGTCGACGCCACCGCCGGTCTTCGGGAACGCGATGACATCGCGGATCGAGTCCTCCCCTGCCAGCAGCGCGGTGACCCGGTCCCAGCCGAACGCGATGCCGCCGTGCGGCGGCGCGCCGAAGGCGAAGGCGTCCAGCAGGAAGCCGAACTTCTCCTGCGCCTCCTCGTGGCTGATGCCCATGACCTTGAATACCCGTTCTTGCACGTCACGTCGGTGGATACGGATCGAGCCGCCACCGATCTCGTTGCCGTTGCAGACGATGTCGTAGGCATAGGCGAGCGCGGAGTCGGGCTCGACGTCGAAGGTGTCCACCGATTCCGGCTTCGGCGAGGTGAACGCGTGGTGCACCGCGGTCCACGCGGAATGGCCCACGGCCACATCGCCGCTCGCGGTCGCCTCGGCGGTCGGCTCGAACAGCGGCGCGTCCACGATCCACACGAACGACCAGGCATCTTCGTCGATCAGACCCACCTTGCGGGCGATCTCGACGCGCGCCGCGCCCAGCAGCGCGCGCTGCGCCTTGGCCGCACCGGCCGCGAAGAAGACACAGTCGCCAGGCACCGCGCCGACATGCTTGGCCAGGCCGTCGCGCTCGGCGTCGCTGAGGTTCTTGGCGACCGGACCGCCCAGCGTGCCGTCTTCGTTCACCAGGACATAGGCCAGCCCCTTGGCGCCGCGCTGCTTGGCCCACTCCTGCCAGGCGTCGAGCTGGCGCCGCGGCTGGCTCGCGCCGCCGGGCATGACGACCGCCCCGACGTACGGCGCCTGGAACACCCGGAACGGCGTGTCCTTGAAGTACTCGGTGCACTCGGTGATCTCGACACCGAAACGCAGGTCGGGCTTGTCGGTACCGAAGCGGCGCATGGCCTCGGCGTAGGTCATGTGCGGGATCGGCGTGGGGATCTCGTAGCCGACCAGCTTCCACAGCGCGACGAGGATCTCCTCGGACAGCAGGATCACGTCCTCCTGGCGCACGAAACTCATCTCGATATCGAGCTGGGTGAACTCCGGCTGACGGTCGGCACGGAAGTCCTCGTCGCGGTAGCAGCGCGCGATCTGGTAGTACCGCTCGATGCCGCCGACCATGAGCAACTGCTTGAACAGCTGCGGGCTCTGCGGCAGCGCGTAGAAGTTGCCCGGCTGCAGACGGGCTGGCACCAGGAAGTCGCGCGCGCCTTCCGGGGTGGAGCGGGTCAACGTGGGCGTCTCGACCTCGACGAACTCGTGGCGGGCCAGCACCTCGCGGGCGGCCGCGTTGACCTTCGACCGCAACCGGATGGCGTGTGCCGGCGCCTCGCGGCGCAGGTCCAGGTAGCGATGCTTGAGGCGCGCCTCCTCGCCGGGCTGCTCGTCCAGCTGGAACGGCAGCGGGGCGCTCTCGTTCAGCACCTCGAGCTCGGTGACGTTCACCTCGATGGTGCCGGTCGGCAGCTCCGGGTTCTCGTTGCCGCTCGGCCGCGGTTCCACCGTGCCGGTGACGCGCACGCAGTACTCGGCGCGCAGCCGGTGCGCCTGCTCGGCCGGTACGCCCTCGCGGAACACCGCCTGGGCCACGCCGGACGCGTCGCGCAGATCGATGAAGATCACCCCACCGTGGTCACGCCGCCGCGCCACCCAGCCGGTGAGAGTGACGGTCAGACCGGCATGCTCGCTTCGCAGCGAACCAGCCAAGTGGGTGCGCAGCACGGGATTCCTTTCGACGACTCCGGCACCGGCGCGGTATGACCAGGTGCGGGTCCATCGTAGTGAGACATATTCGACGAGTGGAAACCGATATCGCCACACGCGTGCCAAGCTGTATACGACTGGTCCCGCCCGGCGCTCGATACCGGCCACGGGCCACACCAACCCGCCCACCACGGGCGCGAGTTCTACGAGCGCCATTCGCGGCCCGGCTCGCGTCCGAGGGGCCGAAGCGCATGCGAGGAAGTCGCGAGTCTCGGCCGCTCGGACGCGGGCCTTCCCGGGGCCACGAATACGCCGATCCAACACAGGAGCGACGACGATGACCTTCAACGAGGGCATGCAGATCGACCCGGATCGCGTTTCGTCCGGCGGTGGCCCCGGCATGGGCGGCAAGCTCGCGCTGGGCGGCGGTGCGGGCGGACTCATCGTGCTGGTGCTGACCTTGTTGCTGGGCGGCGACCCCGGCTCCGTCCTCGGCAACTTCACCGGCGCGCCGGATCAGAGCCAGACGCAGCCGGGCACCGCGGGCACGCCGAGCCACTGCAAGACCGGCGCCGACGCCAACAAGTACCTCGACTGCCGGGTCGCGCTCACTGCCCAGAGCCTGGACGCCGTGTGGTCGGCAGAGCTGCCGAAGCAGACCGGCAAGCGCTATGTGGAGCCGAACGTCGTGCTGTTCTCCGGCGCCGTTTCCACCGGCTGCGGCAATGCCACCAGCGAGGTCGGCCCGTTCTACTGCCCGGCCGACCGGACCGCCTACTTCGACACCAGCTTCTTCCAGGACCTGGTGGAGCGTTTCGGCGCCAGTGGCGGCCCGCTCGCGCAGGAGTACGTGGTGGCGCACGAGTTCGGCCATCACATCCAGAATCAGCTCGGCGACATCGGCCGCGCACAACGCGATCCTCGCGGCGCGCAGTCCGGTGCTGTGCGCACCGAACTGCAGGCCGACTGCTACGCGGGCATCTGGGCGCATTTCGCGGACGAACTGCCCGCACCCGGCAGCGACCAGCCGTTCTTGCGTCCGCTGTCGGACAAGGACGTCCAGGACGCCCTGTCGGCGGCCGCGGCGGTCGGCGACGACCGTATCCAGCGCGCGGCGCAGGGCAGGGTCAATCCCGAAGCGTGGACGCACGGCTCCTCCGAGCAGCGGCAGAAATGGTTCCTCACCGGCTACCGGACCGGTCAGGTCCGCGCCTGCGACACCTATTCGGCGCCGGACCTGAACAATCCGCCCGCCTTGCGGTAAAACCGGATTCGATCGACTACACAGCGCGCCGGTTCCCACCGCGGGCGGGGCGCTGTCCTGGTCGACGGCAGTTCACCTGCGCCGCAGGCGAACACGGACAGCACCGGAAGATGGGATCGATGCGAGGAACGAAAGCCGTTCTGCTGGTTGTGATGCTGACACTCGGGATGGCCTCGGGCACGGCCGCGGCCGACCCAGCCGCCGACCGGCCCAGCGCCCTACCGCCGATCGCGGCGCCACTGGCCCTGTTCACCCTGACCACCATCCCGGACGGCTGGCAGACGCGGACCGATCTACGCCCGCAGCTGGAGATCTTCGCCGACGGCCGGGCGGTCAGCAGTCCCGACGCCGTTGCCGCCGGTCGTCGCCCGGAGACGCCACCGAAGCGGATCGAGGGCCACATCCCGCCCGATGCGCTGAAAGCGGCGGTGGCCGAGACCGCCGCTCTGGCCACGGTGGATCCCGGTGTGCCGAGGGCCGCCGATCAGAGCAGCCGGATCATCGACTACATGCCGCAGCCGGCGGGACAGGACGTGCACTTGGTCGTGTACGCGCCCGAGGCCACCGACGGGCTGGGCGCCGAGCAACAAGTCGCGCGGAAGCGGTTCGCCGACCTCTACAAGACACTGCTCGACGCGTTCGTCCCGGACAACTGAGGACCGCACGGTGCCCGGCCCGAGCGGATCACCGCCGCGCGGGCCGAGCTCGAATCGTGCCTAGAACTGATCCTGTTCGTAGTCCGAGCTGATGAGCTCGTCGGAGTGCGTCGCACCGATGACGTCCGGCGTGGACTCCCCCAGCGGACCGGTGAGATCGTCGTTGCCGGTGGGGCTGGAGTACGGCTGCACCGTGCGCGAGTGTTCCTCGTTGTCGTTCCGTTGCCCTGCGGCGGCGGGGCCGCCCATGAAACTGTTGGCTCCGGACGGGGAAGTGCCGGGCGTGCCGGTACCGAACGGCGTGCCGGGGATGCCGGTGACCGGGCGGATCGGCGCGACCGGTGTGCCGGGTAGACCGGTGGGCTTGGGTACCGAGGGTGTGCCCGGGGTTCCCGGCCGACCAGGACTGCCGAACAATCCGGAGGGCGAACCGTGGTTGGTACTCGGGCTCGGCGTGGTGTGCACCGACGAGGGCGTGGTCAGGGGGCTGGTCGTGCCGGGCGCGGCGGAGTCAAGGCCCGCCGCCTTCGTCATGGTGTCGGACGCGGTCGACTGCGCCTGCTCGAGAATCGGCTGGCCGACGTTCTGCGCCAGCGACTGCGCGGCTTCCTGCGCCTGCGGTCCGACCAGCTGGTGCACCATGCCGCTGAGCTCGGCGGTCTTGCCCGCCAGATCACCGCGGGTGACGTTGACCACGCCGACGGCCTGGCCCAGGTGCTCGGTGGCCGAGGCGACCAGCGCCGCCTGCGCGGGCGGGGTGAGGATGACCGGGGCCAGCGCGGTCGCCTGCGTGGCGAACGACGAGGCGATGCCGAGCAGCTGCGCATTGCCCTGCTGCACCACGGCCGCGGCGCGCTGGGTGATTTCGGAGATGTCGATGCCGCGCTGACCGGTCTCTTGGCCCTCGACGTTCGCCTGCTGGCTCGCGGCTTGGGCGTTGCGCGAGGCCTGGCCCTGCCATACCTGCTCGACCGTGGCCATGCTGCCCTTGCCCACCTGCATGGCCATCTCGATGACCTTGGAGGACTGGCTGAGGATCGCGGTCGGATCGAGCGCGCCGATGATGCCGGTGCCGAAGCTGCCGAGCAGGTCGAGAATCGGCTTCATCAGCAGGTCCACGCCGGGCAGCGCCGGCAGCGCGACGCCCTGCATCAGCGCGGCGACCGGATCGGCGGGCAGCGGCGGCAGCGCGGCCGCTGCCTGATTCGCCTGATTCACCGCGGTGGCGATCGAGCTCGGCGCGTCGGCGAGGGCACCGCTCAGCACGCCGTCGGCCTGCTCGAGCGCGGCGTGGACCACCGGCGCCGCCGCGGCGTTCACGTCACCGAGCAGAGCGGACGCTTCGTGCGGGACGCCGGGCAGATCCTCGCCGCCTGGAACGCCGTTCAATCCCGGGAGTCCGGCGGGAGTCGCGCCGAGCGTCTGCTGATCCTCGGAAACCTTGCGCGACAACACGAATGCGGGCGGCTCGATCGGGGGCATGTCCTCGGGCAGCTGCGGCAGCGGCAGGTCGAGCACCGCTGCAGCCGGTGAATTCTGCAGGGCGTCGAGCACCGTCTGCTGGCCGATGGCGACATTCTGCTCGGCCGCGTGCGCGACGGCCTGCTCCTCCGGGGCGATAACGCCGCTGTCGAGCGGTCTCATACCGCGTCTCCGATCTCGCCCGTCTTCGATCCGAGCGCGCTCGCATTGGCCCAGTCCATGGCGTCGAAGGCCGCCGCGGCGCTGAACGCCGACTCCGAGAGCTTGCCGTACTTGGCCGACAAATCGTTGATGTCCTTGGCCTGCAACAGCTGTGCCGCGGCGAACATCGCCAGGTAGTCGGCGCCGATCAGGCCGAACACCGGAACCAGCGCGGCAACGTTGTTCGCCGCGTCGATATTGCCCGCCCTGGCCAGATCACCGGCGATACCGGCGTTCGTGGCGGCGAACACCCGGACCGCTTCGGTCTCTACCGAGAGATCTCTCATCGAGTTGTCCCCCCAAATCGTCGTGAACATGCGTCATGAAGTTCGTCGTGACCGATCCCGCTCCCTGCCCGAATCGGCAAGGGCCGCTACGGTTGCGCTCAATATAGCGGACGGTACCGGCAAGTTTCGAGCCCGAACGCTCCGCTGAACGAGGCATCCGGCAGCGAATTGGAACGTGTTGCAAATTAGAACGAGTTCTATATTCTCTCTGCCATGAAGGTCGCAGTGACCGGCGCAGCCGGCTACCTTGGCACGAACCTGCTCCGCCTCCTCACCGAGCGCGGTCACCAGGTCACCGCCATCGATCGCGCGATTCCCGGCGAGAGCGCGGCGCCCGGCGTCACCTGGGTGCGCGGCGATGTACTGGATCCGGCGTCGATGCGCGCCGCGCTGACCGGCGCCGAGGTCGTCTACCACCTGGTCGCGGTGATCACCCTGGCCGACAAGAACGACCTGGCCTGGCGGGTGAACACCGAGGGCGTGCGCGTGGTCGCCGAGGCGGCGCTGGCCGTCGGCGCGCGCCGCATGGTGCACGCCAGCTCCATCCACGCGTTCAACCAGTACAGCTGCGGCGGCCGGATCGACGAGCGCGCTTCCCGCTCGACCGACCCGGCCCTGCCGGTCTACGACCGCTCGAAGTGGGCGGGCGAGGTGGAACTACGCAAGGTGATCGACCAGGGCCTGGACGCGGTGCTGTGCAATCCGACCGGCGTCTTCGGCCCGCTGGACCACGGCAAGCCGCTGTCCCGGATCAACCGGACGCTCAAGGACGCGGCGCTGGGACGGGTGCCCGCCATGATCGGCGGCGGATTCGACCTGGTGGACGTGCGCGACGTGGCCGAGGGCCTGCTGCTGGCCGGTGAACGCGGCCGCACCGGCGAGAACTACCTGCTGGGCGGATCGATGGTCTCGATGCTCGAGCTGTGCCGCCTCGCCGCGGCGCACGGCGGCAAGAAGGGCCCGAAGTTCGCCATCCCCGCCAAGCTCGTCTCCGGCGTCATCCCGGTGCTGGCACCGATCGGCAAACTGTTCGACTCCGACATCGTCTCCAAGGCCGCGCTCGGCGCGCTGATCTCCGCGCCGATCGTCGACCACGGCAAGGCCACGGGCGAACTCGGGTACCAGCCGCGCCCCCTCGACGAGACCGTTCGCGACCTGGTCGCCTTCTTCGCCGACCCCGCTCGGCTCGCGCCGCCCGGCGCCCGGCGCATCGCTTGACAGGCATTAGAACACATGTTCGACTGAAGGGGTGCGGTGGCAAAGCCAAACCCTGGACGCCGAGGACGGCGCCCTGCCCGGACTCTCCCGGGCAGGTTTGGTGCGCACCGTGCAGACACCCGAGTTCGAGGGCATCACATTCCACGAGGTGCTGTGCAAGAGCGCGCTGAACAAGGTGCCCGAGGCCTCGAACCTGCCGTTCCAGTGGACGGTCAATCCGATGCGCGGCTGTTCGCACGCCTGCCGCTACTGTTTCGCCCGCGGCACGCACGAGTACCTGGACTTGGACGCGGGCCGGGACTTCGACACGCAGATCGTGGTGAAGACGAACGTCGCCGCTGTTCTGCGCAAGGAACTCGGCAGGCGCTCCTGGCGGCGCGCACCGGTCGCGCTCGGCACCAACACCGATCCGTATCAGCGCGCGGAGGGCCGGTATCGGTTGATGCCGGGCATCATTCGCGCGCTGACCGAGTCCGGCACCCCGTTCTCCATCCTCACCAAGGGCACATTGCTGCGGCGGGATCTGCCGTTGCTCATCTCGGCCGCCCGCGAGGTGCGGGTGAGTCTCGCGGTGTCCATCGCGATCCTCGACGAGGATCTGCATCGCAGCCTGGAATCGGGCACACCGTCACCGCGTGCGCGACTGGACTTGGTGCGCGCCCTCACCGACGCGGGATTCGCGGTCAACGTCCTGGTCGCACCGGTCATCCCGTGTCTCACCGACAGCCGGGCGCACCTGGACGCCATGTTCGGCGCGATCGCCGAGGCCGGTGCGAACTCGGCCGTCGCGTTCCCGATGCACCTGCGCGGCAGCACCAGGGGCTGGTTCCTGTCCTGGCTGGCCGAGCACCATCCGGCGCTGCTGCGCCGCTACCGTCAGCTCTACGGCCGCGGCGCGTACGTGACGCCGGAATACTCGGCCTGGCTGCGCGAACGAGTCGATCCACTGCTGGCCGAGCACGGTTTGACGCCGCGCAGGCAACCCGAACCGGAGGCAGTCCCCGAAACCGCGGACACGAACGACCCGCAACTGGCATTGTTCGCCTGACGCCGCCATCGGCAAATCTCGCGGGTCCACGCGCTTTGCCGGGCGCACATCGCGTTGGACGGAGTAGTTTGGCGATGGCACCTCTCAGCGACGAGGAAGTGAAGCAGGCATATGGTTTCACACCAAAATGATGTCGGCACAGCGAAATTGGAAAAGGTCGTCATTCGGTTCGCCGGGGACTCCGGCGACGGAATGCAGTTGACCGGCGATCGCTTCACCCATGAGGCCGCCGCCTTCGGCAACGACCTGGCCACCCAGCCCAACTTCCCGGCCGAGATCAGGGCGCCGCAGGGCACCCTGCCCGGCGTCTCGTCGTTCCAGATCCAGATCGCCGACTACGACATTCTCACCGCGGGCGACCACCCCGATGTGCTGGTCGCGATGAACCCCGCCGCGCTCAAGGCGAACCTGGAGGATCTTCCGCGCGGCGCCACCGTCATCGTCAACACCGACGAGTTCACCAAGCGCACCCTCGCCAAGGTGGGTTACGCCGGCGACCCGCTGGCCGACGACACCCTGTCGGACTTCGTTGTCCACCGGGTCCCGATGACGTCGCTCACCCTGGGCGCCACCGAATCGACCGGAGTCGGCAAGAAGGACGCCCAGCGGGCCAAGAACATGTTCGCCCTCGGCCTGCTGTCCTGGATGTACGGGCGCCCGATCGGCGGAACCGAGCGGTTCATGCGGGAAAAGTTCGCCACGAAGCCGGACATCGCCGAGGCCAACGTGCTGGCGTTCCGTGCCGGCTGGAACTACGGCGAGACCACCGAGAGCTTCGCCACCACCTACGAGATCGCGCCGGCGAAGCTGCCGCCGGGCACTTACCGGCAGATCACCGGCAACACCGCGCTCGCCTACGGCCTGATCACCGCCGGTCAGCTCGCGGGACTGCCCGTCTTCCTCGGCACCTACCCCATCACGCCGGCCTCCGACATCCTGCACGAGCTGAGCAAGCACAAGAACTTCGGCGTCACGACCTTCCAGGCCGAGGACGAGATCGCCGGGATCGGCGCGGCGCTCGGCGCTTCGCTCGGCGGCGCGCTGGGCGTCACCAGCACCTCCGGGCCCGGCCTCGCGCTGAAGAGCGAGACCGTCGGCCTCGCGGTGATGACGGAGCTGCCACTGGTCGTCATCGATGTGCAGCGGGGCGGCCCGTCCACCGGCCTACCGACCAAAACCGAGCAGGCCGACCTGCTGCAAGCCCTCTACGGCCGCAACGGCGAATCGCCGGTAGCGGTGGTCGCGCCCCGCTCTCCCGCCGACTGCTTCGCCGCCGCGGTGGACGCCGCACGGATCGCCCTCACCTACCGCACCCCGGTGCTGTTGCTGTCCGACGGCGCGATCGCGAACGGTTCGGAACCCTGGTCGATTCCCCAGGTGGCGGAGTTGGACCCGATCGACCCGGCGTTCGAGCCGGAGGGCGACGACGGCGACCCGTTCCAGCCCTACACCCGCGACCCCGACACGCTCGCGCGCCCGCTCGCGGTCCCCGGCACCAAAGGACGCGCGCACCGGATCGGCGGACTCGAGAAGGCGGACGGCAGCGGCAATATCTCCTACGACCCGGCCAACCACGAGCTCATGGTGCGATTGCGCCAGGCCAAGATCGACGGCATCGCCGTGCCGGATGTCGAGGTGGACGACCCCGACGGCACAGCCGAGCTGCTGCTGATCGGCTGGGGCAGCTCCTACGGCCCGATCGGCGAGGCGTGCCGGCGCGCCCGCCGCCGCGGCGTTCCGGTCGCCCAAGCGCACTTGCGACATCTGAATCCCCTGCCCGCCAACCTGGGCGAGGTCCTGGGCCGTTACCGCATCGTGGTGGCGCCGGAGATGAACGGCGGTCAGCTGGCCATGCTGCTGCGGGCGAGGTACCTGGTCGACGTGCGGCCGTGGACGAAGGTCGCGGGCACCGCGTTCTCCGCCCAGGAACTGGTCGGCGTCATCGACGCGGCGCTGGACGGGTCGATCGAGGAAATGGAACAGAGCAAGGTCTTCGCCGCGCGGGCGCGGGCCACGTACCGGACACGGCAGGACGACGTCCGTGCACAGCCCGGCGCCGGGCCGAACGCAGGCGAGGCAGACGCTGACCGCACCACCGCTGGGGGTATCGCATGACCATCGTGGAAACATCGCTCGTCGGCACGGACCTGGGACTGACCGGGGTATCCGGGGTGCCGCCCGCGGACGCACCGCAGAAGGTGAAGGACTTCACCTCCGACCAGGAGGTCCGCTGGTGCCCCGGCTGCGGCGACTACGTGATCCTGGCGACGGTGCGCGGCTTCCTCGCCGAACTCGGATTGCGCAGGGAGAATCTGATGTTCGTCTCCGGGATCGGCTGCTCGAGCCGCTTCCCTTACTACTTGGAGGCCTACGGCATCCACTCGATCCACGGTCGGGCTCCCGCGATCGCGACCGGCCTCGCGGTCAGCCGTCCCGATCTGTCGGTCTGGGTGGTGACCGGTGACGGCGACGCGCTGTCCATCGGGGGCAACCATCTCATCCACGCGTTGCGCCGCAATGTGAACATGACGATCCTGCTGTTCAACAACCGGATCTATGGCCTGACCAAGGGCCAGTACTCCCCGACCTCGGAGCAGGGCAAGATCACCAAGTCCACTCCGATGGGTTCGCCCGACCACCCGTTCAACACCTTGTCCGTCGCGCTGGGCGCGGAAGCGACCTTCGCCGCCCGTGCGCTGGATTCCGATCGCGCTGGCCTCACCGAGGTGCTGCGCGCCGCCGCCGAGCATCGCGGCACGTCGTTCGTGGAGATCCTGCAGGACTGCCCGATCTTCAACGACGGCTCGTTCGACGTGCTGCGCCGGGAGAACGCGGCCGATCACCTCATCCCGCTGCGGCACGGCGAACCCATCCGGTTCGGCGCCGAGGGCGAATTCGCGGTCGTCCGAAGCGGTTTCGGGCTGAAGGTGGTACGCACCGATAGTGTCGCGGAGTCCGACATCGTGGTGCACGACGTGTACGCCGACAGTCCGGAGTACGCCTACGCACTGTCGCGGCTGTCCGACCAGGGGCTCGACCATGTCGTCACCGGCGTCTTCCGCAGCGTCTCGCGGCCGACCTACGACGACGCCGTCCGCTACCAGATCGAGGCCGCACAGGAAAGAAAACCGATCGGTCCGGAATCGCTCCAGGCCCTGCTCACCGGGCCGGAAACCTGGACGGTCGGATAGCGGCTCCGGGCACACCGGCTCCGTGCTCGCGGACCGGACGGAGGCGCTCGGTGCTGCCGTGGCCGACTCCTGCGGGTCAGCCGAGTGCGGCGACCTCGGTGTCGGTGAGAACGATCGGCGACACCACGTCCTTGGCCCGTGCCAGCTGCACGGCCCGATACAGCGGCCGCTCCTCCAGACCCGCATCGCGCGCCTCGGCCCGCAATTGATGCACCAGCATGGCGGAAACGGCGACCGCCGCGGCCAACTGACTGGCGGCGAGCGCATCGGCGAGCCTGCGCAGGCCGAGCAGATGCAGCTCACGGCCGCTGCCCGCGTCGGTGTACATCGCCAGCGGAACGATCTGCGAGACCTCTCCGGCAGTGACCCGCAGAGCGATGCGGCTCAGCCGCGCCGGGAACACCAGCACCTCGACACCCGTGGCCGACGACATCTCCACCTGCCGTTCGCCGAACAGCCTGCGGGCGTGAATGATCGTCCCCGACAGCCACATTCGCCGCCGCCGCAACGCGATGGCGTACAACACGGTCGGCGCGCCGACGACCATGCCGATGGCGACGGCGATCGGCCAGCTCACCACGGTCGCCGCCAGCAGCGCGGCGCCGACTCCGATGCCCGATGCGGCCAGCGCGAGGCGGCGCAGCATCGGCGCGTACAGCTCGGGCGCGACCAAGTCGAGTCCCACCGGCGTGAGCGCCTGCTCGTCATCAGAATTCGTCGACACTGCTCCGCCCTCTCGCGACCCCGGCATCGGTGCCCCGGTCACGCTACCGTGCCCACCACTCGGCCAGCGGCGGGTTCGGCGCAGAGTACCCCGATCGCGGCGCGCACGCCGCGCAACCGAAGGCCCGCGCCGACCTGCGCCCGCAGCCTGATCGGCGCTATCCGACCTACCCGTCCCATGCCCGCGCACGACCGCAGCGAAGGCGCGCCTAATGGGCGTGCCAGACGTAGCCCTCAGCCCCGTGCACGGCCGGAACGACGGCCGGAGTACGCATGAACGGGCGCCGCCGGACGCAGTCCGCCCTCAGCCCGCGCACGGCCGCAGCGAAGGCGGAGGTACGCATGAACGGGCGCCGCCGGACGCAGTCCGCCCTCAGCCCGCGCATGGCCGGAGCGAAGGCGGAGGTACGCCTATCCCGCCAGCGACTCCCGGATCACACCTACCACTTCGGCCAGCGGGATCTGCCGCTGTTCACCGGTCGCCATGTCTTTGAGCCCGATGGTGTTCTCCGCGATGTCGCGGTCGCCCAGCACCAGGGTGAACGCCGCCCCCGATCGGTCGGCCGCCTTCATCGCGCCTTTCACGCCACGCCCGCCGTATGCGAGATCGACCCGCACGCCTGCCGCTCGCAGCTGCGCCGCGAGCACGACCAGCCGCTGTTTGGCCGCGTCCCCCAGCGGCACACCGAAGACCTCACAGCGCGCTGAGGTGCCCGCCGACTTGCCCTCGGCCGCCAGGGCCAGCATGGTGCGGTCCACGCCGATGCCGAAGCCGATGCCCGACAACGGCTGGCCGCCGAGTTCGGCCATCAGGCCGTCGTAACGACCTCCGCCACCGATGCCGGACTGCGCGCCGAGACCGTCGTGCACGAATTCGAACGTGGTCTTGGTGTAGTAGTCCAGGCCGCGCACCATGCGGGGGTTCACCACGTAAGGCACGCCGAGCGCTTCCAGGTGGCCGAGCACCTGCTCGAAGTGCGCCTTGGCCGATTCCGAGAGGTGATCGATCATCAACGGCGCGTTCGCGGTCATCGCGCGCACCTCGGGCCGCTTGTCGTCCAGCACGCGCAGCGGATTGAGCTGGGCGCGCCGCTTGGTCTCCTCGTCCAGCGGCAGCTGGAACAAGAACTCCTGCAGCAGTTCCCGATACTGCGGGCGGCAGGTCTCGTCGCCCAGCGAGGTGATCTCCAGCCGGAAACCGTCGAGACCGAGCCCACGGAATCCGGCATCGGCGATGGCGATCACCTCGGCGTCCAACGCCGGGTCGTCGACGCCGATCGCCTCGATACCCACCTGCTGCAGCTGCCGGTACCGGCCCGCCTGCGGCCGCTCGTAGCGGAAGAACGGACCCGCGTAGCACAGCTTCACCGGCAGCTGACCGCGGTCGAGGCCGTGCTCGATGACGGCGCGCATCACGCCGGCGGTCCCCTCGGGACGCAGTGTGACGCTGCGGTCACCCCGGTCGGGGAAGGTGTACATCTCCTTGGTGACCACGTCGGTCGACTCGCCGACACCGCGGGCGAACAGGCCCGTGTCCTCGAAGACCGGCAGCTCGATATGTCCGTACCCGGCCAGTCGGGCGGCGCGGAGCAGGCCGTCGCGCACCGCGACGAACTCGGCCGAGCCGGGTGGCACGTAGTCCGGTACCCCCTTCGGGGCGGAGAAGCTGCTGGTCTTGGTCACGATGCTCCAGTTTCCACCACTACGCCCCCGCAAGTCCAACCGGTTCGCCGAACCGTCTCCCGGGAAGGATGCGGAGCAGTCTCAGGAAGAAATGGCACACTCTTATCCCGATGTCACCGGATACGGGAGGAACGTGGTAGTGCCGAGCAACGAACAGCGACGAGCAGCGGCGAAACGCAAGCTGGAGCGTCAGCTCGCCAACCGGGCCGAGCGGGCGCGCAAGCGCAAGCAACTCACGATCGCCGGATCGGTGCTTGGCATCGTCGTCGTGGTCGCCGCCGTCACCGGGGTGTACTTCCTGACCCGCGGCGAGGACAGCGGCTCCGACGCCGCCGATGCCTCGCTGTCCAGCGCCCCCACCGCCGCCGCGCCGCCCGCGGCGAAGGCCAAGCCCGCGACGGTCGACTGCGTCTACCGCGACAGCGCCAAGCCCGCGGACAAGCCCGCGAACAAGCCGAAGGCCGACGGCATCCCGACCACCGGTGTCGATGCCAAGGTCAGCGTCAGCATGGAGACCAGCCAGGGACCGATCGGCCTGACCCTGAACAACGCCGAATCGCCGTGCACGGTGAACAGCTTCGTCAGCCTGGCCGCGCAGAACTTCTTCGACGGCACCGACTGCCACCGGATGACCGCGGACGAGGGTTTGAAGGTGTTGCAGTGCGGCGACCCGACCGGCACCGGAATGGGCGGCCCCGGTTACGAATTCGACAACGAGTACCCGACCGATCAGTACGCGCCGGACGACCCGAACGCCAGCCAGAACGCGATCGCCTACAAGCGCGGCGCCCTCGCCATGGCCAACGCCGGTCCAGGCACCAACGGCAGCCAGTTCTTCATCGTCTACGCGGATTCCCAGCTGCCGCCGCAGTACACGATCTTCGGCACGGTGGACGAGAACAGCCTCGCCACCCTCGACAAGATCGCACAGGTGGGCCAGGACAACTCCAACGGCCCCGGCGACGGCAAGCCGAACCAGCCGGTCACCCTCCAGTCGGTGCGCATCGACCGCTGAGCGCCGAACTCCCGGGCCCGCTGCCGAACCCGGCAGCGGGTCCGGAGTACTACCCGGCCAATCCAGGATAGGCGAACCTTTGTTCGGCTAGGTTGACCTAATTCCGAAGATCATCCGGCGCGTTCCGGCGCGCGCCGGAAATGTGCGATATATGCTGATAAGCGGCACGCTCGTTCGATTGTGCCGACCTTTGTCGGGTAACCTCGAACCAAGGAGTTCCCGCAGCGTAGTCACCCCCTCGGCAGGACCGCCCTGATGGAGAGTGTGCGCCACGCCGCGAGTACTCCGGGTGTCCACGTTTGCAGGCGGGACCCGCTGCACGGGACTACAGTTCGCGTGGCGGCGTCCGTGACGAAGCACCACCATCATCCATAGTGATCACTGCAGCATCGGGGAGCAGCCATGTCCGAGGAACTGGACGACATCGGCCGGGAAACCGCGGCCATGATGAGGACAATGTTGCAGCTTGCGACACTCGTCGCCTTGAAGACCCGTGAGCGTGGTCAGAAGGAAATCGAAGCGCGAGTCAAACTCGCCGAGGCCCGCGTCAAAGAGGCGAGGGAACTGCAGGTCCGGGAGGCCCGCGACGCGAAGGCCAAGGATCCGCGGAATACGGAGCTGGCTCGGCTGATCGAGAAGCCGGTTCCGGAAAAGGGTGTGTCCCTGGAGAAAGACCGCTTCTCTGCGCAAGCCGAGGCCTCGCGGATGGCCGCCACTGCCGCTGCCAACGCCAGGCCGGCGATGCAGTACGACTCCCAGGAACGCCGCATGGCGATCGCCGCCCATCTCGCCAAAATGGGTGTCGCGCCGGAACTGGCCGCGGTGCGGATGCTGATCGAAGTAGGGCAGGCACAACCACCGGGCGAGGCGGTACGCACCCGCCCGGGCGAGGCGCCGACGGTCACCAGAGGGGCCAGGGAGCAGGAATCTCGCGGCCTGGAACGTACGCGATAGTAAGACGATCGAACGCCCGCGGGAGTTACCCAGCGGGCGTTCGTCTTCAGCGGGCTATCCGTGAGGCTGCCGCGCAACCGGTTACGTGTGAAAGTCGTCGATGGTGGGATCGGCAAACATGCCGTGCTGCGGCAACTTTGTCGGCAGCGGGCTGAGCATGTCCTTATGGCCGTTGCGCACACTGCAGTACTTGAACGGCCCCTTGGGGTCGAACAGCTTCGCCATGTGCGGGTCAGCGTGATCCAGGAACCAGACGCTCAGGCCGGTCGCCCCGTCCTGGCGGTAGTGTTCCCAGGCCCGCCACAGCGCGTCCAGTCGGGCGATGGCCTCGGCATGCTGCCACCATTCCGGGCACCACACCGTGTCGCTGAGATCAGTGACCTGCCGCCGGTAGAGTCCGCCGAGGTAGTTCTCGACGAAATCCACCACGTTCGCGTAGATCATCGGTTGTTGCTGCTGTTCGGTCATAGCGGCCGAACCTCCTCGGCTGGTCCGTACTCCGGCGGCGGCGTCGACTTGGTCAGCGAAGGCGCGCCGCCCAAATCCGCGATCACCGTCTTGCGCTGCGGATCATGACGCGAGATGGACTGCTTCACATCGGCAGCGTACTCGCCCTCCCACCATGGCACCGTGCGCAGCAGCACCGGCGGCGCCCCGGACGGGAACAGGATGGCCCGGCCGCGCGGCATCGTCGCCAGCGCGTTGACCGTGAACGTCTTGGACGAACTCAGCGAGCGCGAATAGCTCTTGCTGCCTTTGGATTCGGACACCGACTGAGAGATCGCGTCGTACTCGCCGAGCACGTCCGAACGTTCCTGCAGGAACTTGGTGTCGTCCACGCCGCTGCCGAGCACCTTGATGTTCGCCGCCGACCACAGGGCGTTCATGCCGCTCTCACCCCAGCAGCGCGCGCCCTGCGCCCAGGACTGCAGCACCGTCATCACCACGATGCCGCGCGAGCCGAAGTGACTGTACTGCTTGGGTAGATCCTTCCAGCGCACCACGTTCGCGGCCTCGTCGAGCACCGCGAGCAACGGAACCGCGAGTCGCCCACCGGCCGATTGCGATGCCTTGCGCATCGCGACGTCGATCACCGCCTCGGTGAGTGCGCTCACCAGCGGCGCGGCGGAGCCGCGGCCCTCCAGCGACAAGCTGTACAGCGTTCCGTTGTGCTCCAGGAATTCCAGCTCGTCGAACTCCCTGCGGTCGCCGCCACGGGTGATCCACGGATGCACGTTCGACAACTTCAGGCAGCGGATCATCTTCTTGGCGGTGCCGAAGATGCCGCTGCGCGTGCGCGCGTCGGCGTTGTACTGCGAGGACAGGCCGGAGGCCGTGTAATGGTGGCGCGCGGCGCGCAGGAGTTCGATGGGCTCGGTGTCCTGCGGGTTGGTCACCCATTCCCAGACCTGCACGATCGGGCGGCTGCCGTTGCGGTCGCCGACCGCGGCGGCCAGGAACAGTCCGGCCAGCAGGTCCTCGGCCTCCGGATCGAAGAACGAGTCGGTGGTGCTGTCGCTGCCGTCGTCACCGTCGGCGAAGTGCCCGGCCAGCCGCGCCGCGCGCATCTCGCAGCCTTCGCTCTTCGCATCCACCCAGGACAACGGATCCCAGAACCAGGTCGGAGGTTCGCCGGCAACGCCCTGCGGGTCGAAGACGAACGTGGGACTCCCCTTGGACTCCCGGACATCTCGGGTGGCGTCCACCACGTCGCGCTTGTTCGAGGTGGCCAGCACCGGCCCGATCGCGGTGAGGATCGCCGGGATCACACGCGAGGTCGACTTGCCTTGCCGTGGGCCCCAGATGTCCAGGTGCAGATCCTCATAGGAGCCGTAGAGCATGACGCCGTCCGCCACGCCGACGCCGATCGGCACACCGGGAACGCCGCCGTCACGAAGTTTCACACCGAGCTGCTGGGCCTTCTCCCGCACGCCCGACTCGGTGAGCATCGAGATCGCGCCGCCGTAGCCCATCACGTCGGCCTTGTCGTCCACCGGCAGCCTGCCCTTGGACTGGCGCGTCTGCAGCTGCTTGCGAATCATGAGGTAGCCGACCACGCTCAGGATCACCAGCGCGACGATCACCGTGGCCGCGCCGGGCCACCGCAGCTTTCCCCTGGCCAGCTCGGCGGCGATGGCGATCGGGTTGATCGGGACATTCTGCGTGCCGCCCGCGAGCATATTGCCCAGATGGAGCGCGAGCCAGAGGGTTCCGAAGATCGCGAAGCCGGCGTAGATCAGGATCAGGCTGAGGTCGGGTCCGGGTATGGCCGGATCCGTCACCTTTTTCTTCTTCGCCATGTGTGCCTCCTGGGTCGGCCGTCCGGTAGGGAAAGCGGGTGGTCAGCGGAACGCGTCGAGCCGCCAGCCGTCGGGTGTGCGCACGACGGTGGCGATCACCGTCGCCGGCGGCAACGCCTCCTTGCGCCCGTTCGGATAGACGACGGTCTGCTCGATCCCGATCTTGAACTGCTGGACGTTCGGATCGGTGTGGATCGGCGCCTTCTCGCCGGACGCAAAGATGAACGCCTCCACACGCGCCCCTTGTCTCGCCCAATCCGACCACTGCAGCGACGACTTCGGTGTCTCCACCGCGGTCGTCGCCGTGTCCAGCATACGAATCAGGCTGGGGCCGAGAAACTTCCGTGCCCGCGACAGCGAAGCACCCTGGCTCTCGGTAGCGGGCTCCCAGCTGTAGATCTCCCGCAGCGCCGCGACCGCAATGCCGTCGGGACTCACCGGATCCGGCGCGGGAGCGACCTCGAGCAGGCGGGTCGTTGACGTAGCCGGGTGCGCCGCATCGGATCCCGTGTCCGCGCGGCCACAGGCTGCGCCCAGCACCGCGACGCTCACCACCAGCATCACCACCAGTTTCGCGCGTGCACTTGCTTTGTCTTTCCAGGCTAGCCGCATCGCACCACGCCGCGGCAGCCTTGCGACCGCGTGTTCGGGCCCAGGGGTACCGCTGCCCGCAGCTATCGCGCTCGGCGCCGCCACCACCGTCGAGGCGGCTGTACCTGTCGCTGGCTCAGTCATGACTGCGCTCACTGATACTCGACTGCGGCACCAGCGAGTGCGTGCGTCCATTGTTCGCTCGCTCAAAGCACCCTCCTCGCCCGTCCGTCCCCCGGTACCGGGACTTGCGAGACGCCGCCCGCGGATCGGGCGTCCGCTCCCGGAACCGACTGGATCATCCGGCCGTTTCCGGCGTAGATGCCGACCAGCGCCGGTCCGCGCGGCCCGAATGAACTGAACACCAGATCACCCGGCTGAATTCGGCTCATCGGCACCTCCACACCCGCCTCCCATTGCTGTTCGGCCGTGCGCGGCAACGTCACGGCGCCGGACGACGCCGCGAACACGGCAGCCGAGGTCAGGCCGGGCCCGTCCAGACCGCCTCCGCTGGGCCCCTGCGGCCCGCCACCGCCCCAGACATACGGCGTGCCGAGCCATTCGTGCGCGGCTTCGACGATCTGGTCACCGGTCGCGCCCTCCCCCGGCGTGAACCGGCCGAGCGAGCCCGGCGCACGGTACTGCGCTTCCATCGCGAGAATGTTCCGCACATACGGCTGGGTCTCGGCGTAGTGCGCCGCGACCTGGTTGGGCATGCCGCCCGACGCGAGCACCGCGCCCTCACCCGCGTTGTACGCCGCCAGCGTCAGCGCGACGAGGTCGCCTTGCACTCGGCCCTCGGACTGCCACCGCAGGATCTTGTGCGCGATCGCGCACATGTAGCGGCCCTGGCCGATGATCGCGTCACCGTCGTCCCACACACTGGCCATACCGTTGCCGTCGGCGTCGATGACGTAGGGCCGGCCGTCATCGGGATTGATGGAGGCCGCGGTGCCCGGCAGGAACTGGGCCAGGCCCTGGGCACCCGCGGGCGAGATCGCGCCGCGCCGGAAGCCGGACTCCTGCCTGCCCTGCGCGGCCAGCAGCGACGGCGTGATCTGCGGGCAGATCGAACCCGCGCGCCGGTACCAGATCTCCAGTTCCTGCGGCACCTTTCCGGAGGCGAGCGCGCCACCGGCGGTACCGAAGCCGAGGCTGCATCGTGGATCGCTGGAAAAGGCGTGCGCGCCACCGATATCCGGCGTGGGAGCGCCGTCCAGCCAGGGCAGCGGGTCGATCTGCCGCCCGCCGGTGAACCGGCCGCCCGGCACGATCTCGAAATGCAGGTGTGGACCGCTGGATTCGCCCGCGGAGCCGACCGCGCCGATGTGCTGACCAGCGGTCACCGTGTCGCCGGCGCGGACCAGCACACCCGAGTCCCACATGTGGCCGTAGACCGCCGAATACGAACGCCCGTTGGTGTCCACCGAGTCGACGACGATCCAGTTGCCGAAACCCGACGCCGGACCGGCGGCGACGACACGGCCGTCGGACACCGAGAAAATGGGGGTACCGTCGGACGCGGCCATATCGACACCTCTGTGCGCGCCCCCACGAGAACCGAAAACATCCGAAACGGTGAAGGTTCCGATGGCCAGCGGCAGCGTGCGGCGCAGCGAACCGACACCGGCCGCCAGCGACGGCGTGGCGGTCGCGGCCGGATTAGCCTGTGTCCCGGTGGGATTCGCGGTCGCCGCAGCCCGCCGATCGCCCGGCGGGTAGCCGCCCAATGGCGGCAGTGCCGACTGTGAACCGAGCACCGAGCCGCCCTCGCAAGGGTCGTCTACCGCGGGCATGACGATGACCAGCACGACGGTCACCAGTCCGAGCACCGCGCCGAGCGCGGTCCACAACACCGATTTGCCGCTCATCACCGCACCCCGGCAGTATGCCGCGCGCAGGCGTGTTTCACGTCCGGCGCCGGGCTTCGTTGAGCGTGTCGGCCAAGGTGCGGTTCATCTCGGCTGCGGCGGCCAATTGCTGTTGTAGCAGCGCGACCTTGCGACGCAAGGCGGTCGCGTCCATGCGTTCCAGACCCGGTCCTTCGGCCGCGCGCACCCAATTCCGGACCGAATTCGTGTGCACACCGATCTGCTCGGCGACCACACGACAGGCCTCCGACTCGCTGCGCAGCTTGCCCGTGAGCGCGATGACCTGCGCGACCGCCGCCTCACGCACCTCGGGTGAGACGCGGCGGTAGGACCGGTGCGGCATCATGCGGCACTCCCGGGCGAGTCCGTTCCCCGCGATGTGGATTCGGTGAACTCGCTGAACCGCTGGTTGGTGTCGTGGATCCCGCTTTCCTTCTCCGACAGCGTGAATTCCATGTGGAACGGAATGCCGGGCCTGCGGTCCTCACCGATCTTCAGCAGGAATTTACCGGTACCGGGCGGTGACGGCCGCTGCTGTCCCGGCTTGAGCGCCTCGCCCGTCAACGCTTGCGGTGCGGACCATCCGGTCACCATCTCCTCCTCGGCCGATGTGAACGGAACCGTGCTGTCGAGTCGTTTGATCTCCTCGGCAGGCAGCGCGCCGAAGATCTTCGCGCGCGCTCGCTCGAGGAAGCCGAGCGCCTTCGCGATGGCGGCTTCCGATCCGAGTGCTTGCAGGTCCTTGATGGTGTGGCTGATCATGATCAGCGCGGTGGCGATGCCGCGCTGTAGTCGGGTCAGCTCGTCGACCCGGTCGACCATGAAGTCACCGAGACCGAGCACCTGCCACAGCTCGTCCATCACCACCTGGAAATAGCGCTGCGGGCCGAGCTTCGCGTCGGCCAGCACGTGCGCGGCCTCCACCGAGGCGAAGCCGTCGGCCCAGCAGGCCAGCATGACCGCGGCCTTGAGCTTCTTGTCGCCGGTCGGGATGTGCGAGACGTCCATGCACACCGCGACCGCGCTGGTGTCGATCGGCACGGTGGTCTGTCCGTTGAAGACCGCGCCGAACGGGCCCTGGGTGAGCGCGCGCAGCGAGCGGCGCAGGCCCTTGATCGCCTCCTGGTACTCGGCCTGGCTGTCGGCACCCGCGTCCAGCATCAATTCATCACCGCCACTGACGATCACGTCGAGGAGGTTCTCCATGATCGGCGGCTTGTCCGGCGTATACCCGCTGCCGGGCCGGTACAGGATGCGCAATGCGGTGGAGATCAGCGTCTCCTCGTAGTCGCGGACGCGGTCGCCGCGCACCAGCTCGACCAGACCGGCGATCAGCGTCACCTGCCTGGCACGCAGGTCCTGCAACACTTGCAGTTGCAGGGCCGGGAACTCTTCCAGCCGCGGAACCACCGCGCCGAGCACGCCCGCGGCGAGCGGGTTGAGCTTGCCGTGCCCGTAACCCAGGTCGATCACCTGACCGCCGACCAGCTCCACCATTTTGCGGTAGTCCGGTTTGACGTCGGCCAGGATCAGCGGCGTGATCCCCTGCGCGATGCCGCCGAGCACGATCCGGCGCACCAGCGAGGACTTGCCGAAACCATTGAGGCCGAGCACGAACAGGCTGGGTGCGGTGATGAAGCTGCCGCGCATGAACCAGTTCATCGGGTCGAAGCACACCGGGGCCCCGGTGTGCAGATGCGAGCCGAGCGGGGTGCCGATCAGCGGCGCACCCGCGCCGACCGACCAGGGCCACAAGCCGGCGACCTGGGCGGTGGTGGCGCGGTATTCGACCGGCCTGCCGACCACGTTCATCCGGCCGCCGCCCGGCCCCGCGTAGCCGCGGTCGGTGAGTTGTGCTGTGCTGCGGTCGAATCCGTCCTCGATCGTCTGCTCCGCCCTGGCCGCGTAATTGCGGCGGCGGATATCGTCGGTGCGGACCCGGAACTGCGCCCACGCCGCGCGCAGACCGCTGCCCTCGCGGGCGATCATCTCCAGCTTGGCGCGGGTGGCGTCGTCGAGCAGTGGAGGGCCGGACTGTTTGCGCCGATCCGCCTTCGCCTTCGCGCGGCGGGCCGCTTTGTCCTGGTAGGGAGTGCCCATGGCGCGGTCGGCCGTGTAGTCGACCTTGGCGGGCCGTGCCACCCGGCCGTTCCTGGCGCCGCCCCGATCCGGGCGCCGGGCGATGCGCTCGGTGGCCGCGTCACGAGGCACGCGGGA
>NZ_BDBA01000152.1 GCF_001612745.1 Nocardia amamiensis NBRC 102102
TCGACTGATAAACCCCCACTTTTGGTTATCAGTCGATAACCAGCCGTCAAGGAAATTCTTCCCGGACATACGTCCGCCGACAGCAGCGGCCGAAGGGGTGTGGATCGTCAGACACAGGCTGAGCCGGGCGGGACCAGACGGGTGCGGATCGCGCCACAGACATACTGCAAGGCCCGATCACAGCCGTAATCGGGACCACGGGCCTTGCCCGGAATGCGAGGGCTGATCTACCGCGCCGCCGTCTGCGCTCCGGATTCGTCGGCCGGTGAGGTGCGCATCGCAGTGAAGAACGTGCGGATGTCGTGAGCGAGGAGATGGGGTGACTGGTGGGCGGCAAAGTGGCCGCCGCCCTCGTACTCGTGCCAGGACACGATGTTCGAGTGGTCACGGTGAGCGAAGGCGCGGACCGAGCGGAAGACGTCATCGGCGAACTCGGCGACGGCGACCGGGACCGTGGTCGGCTCGGTCGGCTGTGATATGTGTGCGTCCTGGTGGTAGTAGTGCAGTGCGGAGGCGGCGGTACCGGTCAGCCAATAGAGCGCGGCCGTGGCAATGGCGAAGTCCGGGTGCACCGAGTCGTCGACGAGTTGGCCGTGCCAGGCGAGCAGGGCGGCTGGTGAGTCCGCGAGCGCGTGCGCGATGGTCAGCGGCTGGCTGCTCTGGAATCCCAGATATGCGCCTCGGCGGGCCCGGAATGCCGCCAGGGCTCGTAGCCGGTCCCGGTCGTCACGAGAGAGGTCGTCGAGTTCGCCCGGTGTGCCTTTCGGGCCCGAAAAGATCTGCGTGACATGAACTCCCGCGATGCGGTCGCGGTCCACGCGTCCCAGTTCCAGCGAGACGTTCGCGCCCAGATCGTTGCCGACGGCACCGTATCGCGTGTACCCGAGGCGGCGCATCAGTTCGGCCCAGGCACGTGCGGTGGTTCGCCGGTTCCAGCCGGGCTGAACAGGCGCAGATGAGAATCCGAATCCAGGCAGCGATGGGATGACGAGATCGAACTCGGCACCCAGTACATCGATGATGTCCAGGTACTCCAGCACGGACCCGGGCCAACCATGGGTGAGGATGAGCGGCAAGGCATTCGGCATCGGTGCGCGAATGTGGAGGGCATGGATCGGCTGGCCATCGATCACAGTGCGGTACTGCGGATAGTTGTTGAGCTTGGACTCCCAAGCATGCCAGTCGAAGTCGTCACGCCACCGTGAAACAAGCTGCCGCACAAATGAATCTGGAACTCCTCGATCCCAGTCATCCGCACCAGGTGAATCGGCAGCGAACCCGGTGCGGGCCAGGCGTCGGGCAAGGTCGCTCACCGCGGCGCCGGGGACCTCTATCCGAAATGGCCGCAACTCCCTCGATCGTACTGGTCCGACATCGGCGGCGGGTGCATCGTCCTTCATGTAAGCATGCTGTCAATTTGACAGCATATTGTCAATCTGGGGAGGCTGTCATCATCGACAGGCTATCGCCGCCCGCTTCGACCTCGACGACACCAAGGACAATCCCCGCGAAGCAACAGTCGGCATGCGATGGAACCCGCTCGCCATGATCGAAGAGTTCGCCAGGCACGCAGGTCACGGCGACATCCTCCGCGAACAGATCGATCAGCCCACACCCCGGCAGCCGAACCCGTGAAAATCTCGGCGCCACCATGCACATGTTCACGCGAACAAGTGCGCCCTGCCGGGGACTGTAAATACAACGGTGTAGCTCCCGAACAAGGAGTGGCACTTGATGTCTGATGTGATGACGGCCGATGTGGTCGATACTGCTGCGGTGGCCAAGCGCAAGGACGCGAAGATGACCGTGGATGCCGAGCTGGTGGGTCAGCTGGTGGATCAAGCCCGCGCCAGCGGGCTGCAGCTGACCGGCGAGGGTGGGTTGCTGGCGCAGCTGACCAAGTTGGTGGTCGAGTCCGCCCTCGACGGTGAGATCACCGACCACCTCGGATACGACCACAGCGACCGGCAAGGCCGTGGAACGGGCAATTCCCGCAACGGAACCCGCTCGAAATCGGTGGTGACCGACGTCGGACCGGTCGAGATCGACGTCCCCCGTGACCGCGACTCGAGTTTCGAGCCTCAGATCGTGCGCAAACGGCAACGCCGGCTCAATGGTGTGGAGAACATGGTGCTGTCGCTGTCGGCCAAAGGGCTCACCCACGGCGAGATCTCGGCGCATCTGTGGGAGATCTACGGCGCCGAGGTGTCCAAGCAGACGATCTCCACGATCACCGACAAGGTACTCGACGGGATGGCCGAATGGCAGAACCGGCCGCTGGATGCGGTGTATCCGGTGATCTTCCTCGACGCCATCCACGTGAAGATTCGTGACGGCAAGGTCGCCAACCGGCCCATCTACGTCGCGCTCGCGGTGACCGTGGACGGCACCCGCGACATCTTGGGCCTGTGGGCCGGCGACGGCGGTGAGGGCGCGAAGTTCTGGTTCCAGGTCCTCACCGAACTGCGTAACCGCGGAGTCGCTGATGTGTGCATGCTCGTCTGCGACGGCCTCAAAGGACTGCCCGAGGCCATCGGCGAGGTATGGCCGCAAGCGGTCGTTCAAACATGCGTGGTGCATCTGCTGCGGGCCTCGTTCCGATACGCGGCCCGCCAGCACTGGGACGCGATCGCCAAAGCACTCAAACCGGTCTACACCGCATCGACGGAATCAGCGGCGCTGGAGCGGTTCTACGAACTCGCCGAGGGGGCGGAAAATATCCCGCCATCGTCAAACTCTCGGAGAACTCCTGGTCGGAGTTCGTGCCATTCCTGGCCTTCGACAACGAGATCCGCCGGGTCGTGTGCTCGACCAACGCGATCGAGTCGGTCAACGCCCGCATCCGCCACGCGGTACGAACCCGCGGGCACTTCCCGAACGACCAAGCGGCCCTGAAGTGCGTCTACATGGCGATCATGAGTCTCGACCCCACCGGCGCCGGGCAGAAAAGCTGGGTCACCAGATGGAAAGCAGCTTTGAACGCTTTCGATATCACCTTCGAAGGCCGCCATGTCGGACGAGGCTGGGCCGCTCGCACAGGCCGGCGGAATAGGATCATGCGAGCCCTACGAGATCGTTCACGCCACGACCGAGTGCGGAGGCGAAGGATGACCACGAGCGCCAAAAGTGCCGACAGTAATTTGCCGTCCACCGACCGATCGGCGCTCGTGATCGGCAGTACACGGCCCACCCGCACCTTCGAATTTCGCCGGATGTCCAGCGACTCGGGTCGTCGGTGTGGTGCCGGGCGGGCGGAACCTTGCGGTCGCGGTCACCGCGGGTTATACAGGTATGAGGGTAAGCATCTGAGGAACCATCTGATGGCTCATACCGAATCCCGCAGCGGGAATGCCGCGGCGCCAGGTGATTTCATGAGAACCGGCGGCCGGGTTCTCGTCTTGGACCCGATCGACGAGGGCGCGCTGGCCCACCTCGCGCGGCACTACGATCTCACCGTCCGGTATGGGCCGGGTCCGGCCGAGCTCGCCGAACTGATCTCCGATGTGGATGCCGTCGTCCTGCGCAGTGGCGCACGGTTGCCCGGAGAGGTGCTCGAGGCCGCCGCCCGACTCCGAGTGATCGTGCGCGCCGGCTCCGGGACCGACAATATCGACCTGCGCACGGCCCGCAGGCGGGGGATCGGCGTTTTCAGCGTGGCGGGCGGATCGGCCTCGGCGGTGGCCGAACTCGCCATCGGACTCATGCTGGCCCTGACTCGCAAGATCACCGTGGCCGACCGGCAGCTCCGGGCCGGTGTGTGGGACAAACCGAACCTGGCGGGGACCGAACTCGGCGGCAAGACCCTCGGCATCGTCGGTCACGGCCACATCGGTGCGGCCCTGGCGCGACTGGCGTCCGGCTTCGCCATGAACATCGTTGCCACGGTGGATAAACCGAGCGACGAGCGACGAAAGGGCCTCGCCGCACTGGGCATCCGCCTGGTCGAGTTCCTCGATCTGCTCGCGGAATCCGATATCGTCGCGCTGGCCGTCCCGTTGACGCCGGGCACCCGCCATCTGATCGGTGCGCCCGAGCTACGGCGGATGCGGCGAACCGCGATCCTCGTCAATGTGTCCCGCGGCGGCGTTGTCGATGAGACGGCCCTGCTGGAGTCGCTGATCCGAGGGGAAATAGCCGGGGCGGCACTGGATGTCATCACCGTGGAGGGGGCGCGCCCCGCGTTGGCCGACCTCGACCAGGTCGTCCTCACCCCTCATATCGGAGCCATGACGGCCGAAGCGCAACGTCGCATCGGTGAGATCGTGACCCGCACCCTGGCCACGGCACTCTCCGGTGGCGAACCCGGGAACCGGGTATGTTGACCGTTCCCACGACGATGACAGCGGCGGTGCTCGTCGCCGATCGCGAGATCGCCGTCCGGCAGCTGCCGGTACCGTCGCTCACCGAGAACCAGGTACTGGTGCGCGTCGCGGTCTCCGGAGTCTGTGGTTCGGACGTCGCCACCTATCGCGGACTGCATCCGTACAAGCGGCCGCCGATTGTACTGGGCCACGAGTTCTGTGGGCGGGTCGCCGCCCTCGGCGGCGACGTGGTCGATGTCGCCCTGGGTGACCTGGTCACCTCGGCGGCGTTCTCCTGGTGCGGCGGGTGCCCGCACTGTCGCCGGGGTGCGGTGAATCTGTGCCGGGCCCGGCGGAATCTCTGTCATCTCGGCTGGCACGGTTCGTTCGCCGACTACGTCGTTCTCGATCGCACCATGATCTTCCGCCTGCCCGACGACCTCGATGTCGAGGTCGGGGCGATGGTCGAACCGCTGTCGATCGCCACGCACGCGATGCGCATGATCGACGCGCCCGCGGGCAAATCCATGGTGGTTCTGGGTTCGGGCAATATCGGCCTGTGCTGTCTGCTGGTCGCCCGGATGCTCGGGATCGGCCACACCGTCTGTGTCGATATCGGTGAGCCGAAGCACCGTCTGGCCGTTCGGGCAGGTGCGGACGGCTTCGTCGACGCGCGCCGCGCACCGCCCGCGCGGTCGGTGCCGGGCGGAGCCGACGTGACGGTCGTCGCGGCGGGCTATCCGGGCGTGTTCGCCGACGCCCGCGCTATCACGAAACCCGGCGGTCTGGTCGTGGTGGTCAGTTACTTCGAGACAACGCAGGAGTTGGACCTCAACGCCATGGTCGCCGCCGAGCTGACCGTGCGATTCTCGGCGCTCTCGACTCCCGCCGACTTCCACGACGTCATCTCGTGGATCACCGGCAGTGTGCTCGATCCGACTTCCCTGATGACCCACCGGTTTCCGCTGGCCCGCGCCGACGCGGCCATGAAGTTGGCCGACCATGCGGCCGGGGTGGCGGGGAAGGTGACCATCCATTCCTCCGATGCCGAGGAGGTCTGGTGAGTGCCGCCGCCGACCCTCTGACAATCGGAATCGTCGGCGGCACCGGGCATTCGGGCGGGGAGCTGTGCCGCCTGCTGGCGAATCATCCGCGGGTTGGGGCGATCCTGCCGACATCGCGATCCGGCGAACCGCTCGAGCGCGTGCACCCCAACCTGCTGGGCAGTGGTCTGGAGTTCGTGACCGTCGACGAATTATTCGCGCGCGCAGACGAACTCGATGTGGTCTTCTTCGGCACGCCGACGGGGGAGGCGATGCGAAGCGCGGGCGGTTTCCATGAACGCGGTGTCAAGGTCATCGACCTGAGCGCGGATTTCCGCTTCCCCGATCCGCACCTGTACGAACGAGTACACGGCCCAGTGCACGAGAACCCGGAGCTGCTGGCCCGCGCGACCTACGGCATTCCCGAATTACACCGCAAGGAGATCGCCGCGAGCACCATGATCGCCAATCCCGGCTGCTACGCCATCACCGCGGTGCTCGCCGTGGCGCCACTGCTGGAGAGCGGCTGGGCGGATATGACCCGGCCGCTGGCGATCCACGCCGTCAATGGAACCACCGGAGCGGGTAGCACCCCGAACACGTCGACCATGCATGCCGAAATGACCGAGTCCATGCTCGCCTACGACCTGGACGGTCACCGCCACGGTCCCGAGATCGAACTCGTCTTGAGCGAGCGCACGGGCCTGGCGACCACGGTCGACCTCAACACCACGCATGGTCCGTTCGCCCGCGGCATCCACCTCCAGGCCAATATCCCGCTCGCGACACCGCGGTCCCGGATGGAACTGATCGGCCTGTATGAAGACCGCTACGGATGCGGCCACCAGGGCGAATACTTCGTCCTGGTCAACGCCGAGCGGCGGCGAAAGAGTCGCAACGCCAAGGAGTACGAGCTCTACCCCAGCATCGGCGCGGTGCGCGGATCGAACTTCTGCCATCTCGGCATCGATGTCGAGGCGGCGCGCGGCATCGCCAAGGTGGTCGCGGTCACCGACAATCTGGGCAAGGGCGCGGCGGGCACCGCTATTCAGAACATGAACCTGATGGTCGGCATCGACGAGACCACGGGACTGCGCCACTATGGGATCTGACCTGCCACGGCTGTCGGAGCAGTCGATCACGCCCGGCGCGCGGTGGATCTACTCGGCGGGCTTCAACGTCGGTCCCCAACTCCGCGATACCGAGCGCATCGACTGCGAGATCGCCGATCTCGACCGGCTGGCCGTCGCGGGCGCTCGCATCGCGATCCTGTCCCATCAGGGCAGTCACCGCGACGGGAGCGCTGGTTCGCTCGAGTTCGTCGCCGCTTACCTGTCCCGGCGGCTCGGCCGACCGGTCGACTATGTGGCCGAGAACGACACCGACGCCGCGGTGGCCTATCCGCTCGCCCCGGGGCGAATCGCGCTGTTCGGCAACACCCGTCAGCACGCGGGCGAGGAACGTAACGATCCCGCGCTGGCGCGGCGCTTCGCCCGGCTCGGCGATCGCGTAGCGGTGGGCGGCTTCTCGAAAGCGCATCGCGCGCATGCCTCCAACGTCGGCCTCATCGATCTCCTGCCGGCCTGCGCCGCCGACAGCTTCCTCGACGAGATCGACGCGCTGACACCGTGGACCGGCATTCGCGACGATGTGTTCTCGGTCGCGGTTCTCGGCGGAACGAAACCGGAGAAGACGCTGCACGGACTCGCCTTCCTTACCCAGAGCTACGATCTCGTGATTCCCGGTGGCGCGGTGCTCAATACACTGCTGCGGGTGCGCGGCTGTGCGATCGGGTCCTCGGAACTGGGTCCGGCGCCCGAGCGGTGTGCCGAGGTCGCCGCCGAGATGCTGGCCCGGCGGAATCGGGCCGCGATCCATCTGCCCGAGTATGTCCTGGCGGCCGATCCGATCCGGCCGCACAGTCCGCCGGTCCTCGTGCCGATCGCCGACGGAGTGCCGGCTGGGCTGACCATCGTCGATTTCCTGGTGCGGCCGTGGGTGCTGGAGCGCCTCGGCGCACCGGGCCGAGCGGGACGGGCCGTCGTCGCGGGCACACCGAGCCGATACCGCGACGGCCACACGCGCGCGGCCGACCCGATCCTTCGGGCGCTTCGTGATTCGCGCTGGCGGACCTTGCTGATGGGCGGCGACACCTGCGCAGATCTGCCGTGGGACGGCCCCTCGTCCACCGGCGGTGGTTCGGCGCTGGAATACCTGGCCACCGGAACCTGCGCCGTCATCCGAGCGCTCGAGCGAAATATCAGAGCGGGGTCCGGGCGATGATCCTCGACCTCCACATTCCGACCCGAGTCCTGTTCGGACGCGGGCGAATCACCGAAATCGGCCGCGTCACGTCCGAGGTCGGCGGCACCGCACTGCTGGTGTGTGGCCGCCACGCCGCTCGAGCGACCGGACTGCTGGCCGTCGTCCGGACATCCCTGTGCGCTGCCGGTGTCACTCCGGTGATCTTCGATCGGGTGACGCCCGATCCACGATCCGACGACATCGACGAGGCGGCGGCACTCGCCGCCGACCGGCGCTGCGACGTCGTGATCGGGCTGGGCGGCGGCAGTGCCATCGATGCCGCCAAGGCCGTGGCGGCCGGGCTGCGCCACGGGCCGGTCGGGCCGCTCGTCGGCACCACGATCGCGGACCATCCGCTCGTTCCCGTCCTCGCCGTGCCGACCACCGCGGGCAGTGGCGCCGAGGTCACCAAGGGCGCCATCATCACCGATTCCGGCCGTGGGCTGAAGGCGGGTATCCGGGGCGCGGCCCTGTTTCCGCATACCGCGATCCTCGATCCCGCGGTATTGCGAACCGCCACACCGACATTGGCCCGGGACGCGGGCTTCGACGCGCTCGCCCACGCGATCGAGGGCTACGTGGCGCGCCGCGCCAACCCGGTGACGCGGCTGTACGCCGAACACGCGCTCGTCCTCGTCGCCGATCAGCTGCCGAAGTTCGTCGCGGGCGACACCGCCCCCGAGGTGCTCGACAATCTCGCGCTGGCGGCCCTGCTCGGCGGATTCAACGTCGCCGTCGCTGGTACCTGCCTGCCGCACCGGCTCCAGCAGTCCATGGGCTCGGTTTCGGCAGTGCCGATCACCCACGGCCGCGGCCTGGCGCTGGTCTACCCGGAGTGGATGCGGCACGCATACCCGTTCGCGCAGCGGGAATTCGCCACGATCGGCGCGATCCTGGGAGCCGACGACGCGGGGGTCGCCGTCGCCCGAGTCCGGTCCGAGGTGGGCATCACCGGACGGCTGCGCGATCACGGCTTCGATGCCGGGCACCTCGACACACTGGTTGGTGCGGTCACCGGTGATATCGCCAACGATCCCATTCCCGATGCCGATCGGGAGACCTTCCGGTCGATCCTGCACGCGGCACTGTGACCAGCTCGGGCCGAGTGTTGTTGCAATATTAGGTCATTCGACCGATGTCAGCGCATCGGCCGTCGCCGAGCATTGAGCCATTCACCCGTTGAGCGCGAAAGGGCTGACCTGAATGGTGCACCTGCAGTACTTGGAGCGACCGCCGGCCGGCTCCGTCCTGAAACAGATCAGCGGCCCGAGCACCAGCAGTGTGGTGCAGATGCTCCGGCGACGCCGTGACCCGCTGGGGTGCGCGCAGGACAGCGAGGCCCGATTCGGCCGGGTCCATGTCGTGAACATGTTCGGGAACAAGTGGATCGCGGCCTGTGGCCCGGAGGCCGCCGAACGGATCCTGATGAACACGGACCGGGCTTTCGCCAACGGCCCCGGCTGGAGTCCGTTGATCAGCCCGTTCTTCGAGCGCGGCCTGATGCTGCTCGACGGGGCCGAGCACCGCCGGCACCGGACGCTGATGCAGCAGGCCTTCACCCCTTCGGCGCTGAAGGGGTACCTGCCGTTGATGCAACCGGTCGTCGAACGGCACATCGACGCGCTTCCGACCGGCAGTATCGCGGCGGGCACACCGGTCCGCATCTACTCCCATCTCAAACAGTTGACGCTGGACGTGGCCCTGGAGGTGTTCATGGGGGCTCGGCTTTCGCGGACGGAGGCGGATCGGATCAACGCGGCGTTCATCGACAACCTGCGCGCGGTGGGATCGATCGTGCGCGGCCCGATACCGGGCGGCCGATGGCGGAAGGGGTTGCGCGGCCGCAAGGTGCTGGAGCAGTTCCTCGCCGAGCGCATCCCGGTCGCGCGTCGCCGCGAAACCGCTGATCTGCTGTCGATACTGTGCCGAGCGGCGGACGACGACGGTGTCGGCTGCACCGACGCCGACGTCGTCGATCACATGATCTTCTTGCTGATGGCAGCACACGACACCACCACGACGACGCTCGCGAACATGGTCTACCACCTGGCCGGATCCCCGGTCTGGCAACAGCGGGCCCGGCAGCAGTCCTGCGCGGGCAACCCGGAACTGTCCTACGACGACCTGGCGGGACTGACCGACCTGGAACTGATCTTCAAGGAATCGACCAGGCTGTGCCCGCCACTGCAAATTCAATTGCGCAAATCGGTGCGTGACACCGAGGTGTGCGGATATTTCGTACCGGCCGGTTATACCGTCTACATTCCGACGGACGCCAATCATCGACGCGGCGAAATCTGGTCCGACCCCGATATTTTCGACCCCGAGCGATTCGGTGCGGAGCGCGCCGAGCACAAGGCGCATCGACTGGCCTGGGCACCGTTCGGTGGGGGGGTGCACAAGTGCATCGGCCTCTATTTCGCGCAGATCGAAATCAAAATGGTTATGCACCGCCTGCTGCGTGATTACGAGTGGACGGTGCCCGCAGCCTACGAACTGCCCTTGGACGTGAGCGCATTGCCCGCGCCCAAGGATAAATTGCCGATCACCCTGCAACGCCGTGAACGACCCGAGTGATGACCGAATTACCTGTGCCGTGGGCACCACAGGCGGTGCCGGACACGATTCCCGCCGGTCCCAAATGGACCGGACCCGACGATCCCGCACCGGGCAGCGAATACTTCGAGCAGCCTGCCTACAGTCCGCGCGAGGTGGCCATCCACGCGGCGGGCGCGCTGCTCAATGCGGGGGCGTGCGTCGTGGTTGCTGTCGAACTGGCTCGGTCCGGCGGTACCCCGAGCACGCGAGTTCTCCCAGCGACGGCCGGACTGCTGGTGGGCGGATATGCCGCCGATGTCGTCAGCGGCGTACTGCACTGGGCGTTCGATACCTGGTTCGACGAGAACACGCCGGTGGTCCGGCGCGTGGTGCTGATCGTGCGCGAGCACCACATCTATCCGCAGCGGATCTTCAATCACCCGCTGGCGCAGGATATCGGAATAATGTCGTGGTTCGGCCTCGCCGGTGTGGCCCCGACCTTGCTGATGCGGCGTTCGCGCGGTGCACCGGCCTACTTCGCGAGGGTCGCTGGGCTCAGTTTCGCCGTCCTACTGACGCTGTCACTCGAGTTCCACAAGATCGGACATCGCACCGAAACTCCCCGGGCGATCTCGGCGCTCCAGGACGCGGGCCTGCTGCTCTCTGCGAAGCATCATTTGAAACATCATGCGCGGGAACATGATTCGCACTACTGCCTGGTGAACGGCGTGGGCGATCGGACGCTGGGGCGACTCGGGTTGTTCCGGCTGTTGGAGCGGGTCGTGCACCGCTCGAGCGGACTCAGTCCGCGCACCAATGATCGGCTCTGGCGTCGCCGGTTCGGGCGCTGGGTCTCCAGATGGTGACGACCGGCCCGACGACAAATCCTTCTGTCCGTCCGAAAGGACTCTCGATGACCACCGAAACCTATGGCACCACAGGTCTGCTCTCCGCCAGGAGAGTCGACTATCCGATCCTGAAGCTCTTGTCGGACAAGCGTGTCGACTGCCGGGTGATCCTACCCGACGGCGCCGAGCTGACCTTCGGCACCGGGGAACCGCGATTCACCGCGACGTTCAACACCGAGAACGCGCTGGCGATGACGCCGAACCAATTCGTCATCGGCACCGCCTACATCAACGGCGAGATCGACATCGAGGGCGATATGGACGCCGTCATGGAGCTGCGCTCGCACCTGTCCGGCGGCCTCACGGCCGCGGCGGCGATCGCCCTCGCTCGGGATCTCCTCGCGCCGGTCGAACGAGTCAACAGGCGCGCCATCGACTTTCACTACACGCTGGGTGACGACTTCTACCACACCTTCATCGACACCCGGTGGCGGTTCTATTCCCAGGGGCTGTTCGAGTCGCGGGACGAATCCCTCGAGGAGGCGTCGGAACACAAGCTGGAGCGCATGTGGCACGCGCTGGGCCTGAAACCCGGAATGCGGCTGCTCGATATCGGTGGCGGGTGGGGCGGCGTCGGGCGGTATTGCGCCGCGCGGGGCGTGCACGTTACGGCCGTGACCCTCGCGCGCGATTCGGCGAGCTATATGCGCGAGATGTACGCGGCGGAGGGTCTCGACGTGGAAGTCGTGCACACCGACTTTCTCGCCTACACGCCGGCGCGCGCCTTCGACCACGTGGTCATCTACGGCGTGATCGAGCACCTCCCCAACTACCGGCGGTTCGCGGCGAAGGCGTGGGACATGCTGGCGCCGGGCGGCAAGATGTACCTCGACGGGTCGGCCACCCGGGAGAAGTTCGCCATGACGGCGTTCACCCGCAAGTACATCTGGCCCGGTCACCACACCTTCATGTCGTTACCGGACGTGACCCGCGAGTTGCTGCTGCACGGATTCGAGATCGTCGAGGTCGAACGCGAGACCTCGGATTACGAACGGACGATGTATCACTGGGCACGGCGCTTCGATGCCGCGCGCGACCAGGTGGTGGCGCGCTGGGGTGAGGACACCTACCGGAAGTTCCGGGTGTATCTGTGGGCGGGGGCGCATGCCTTCAAGGTCAACCGTCTGCAGGCGTATCACCTCGTCGCGCAGAAGCGCGCCGACCGGGGACCGCGTCCCCGGCTGCTGAGACGGCTGGCCGGGCAGGCCCTCGCGCTGCTCTCATGAATGCGGGGCCGAGCCCTGCCGGGACGCTCCGGTGCGGGCCTCCGTTCGTGCTGATCGTCGGCGGTTTCTCCACTCCGCGTGCCGCACTGCTGCCGCTGCGTTCGCAGCTGCGCGCGGCCGGTTGTGCCGTGGGAGTCTTCGTGCACCGATTCGGAATGGACTGCGGTGAAAGCACTTTCCGCCGACTCCGGGACCACGTTGCCGAACTCCGCACGCGGTATCCGGAGGTGGTGGCGCTGGCCCACAGCCGGGGCGGCCAATTCGTGAAGGTGCTGGCGGTCCGCGATCCGGACCTCCTCGCCGCGTCGGTGGCACTGGGTGTGCCGACCATTCGGGGCGTGGACCACCTCGGATCCCGAACGAGGAGGCGGGTACTCGGTGTTTCCCGGATCGGGGATGCCGGGGTGCCGGGGCTGGTAACCAGTTCGTGCCTGGGCGGCGGCGGCTGCTGCGGTGCGTTCTGGGACGATCTCGAGCGCCCGTGGCCCGCCTCGGTCACCGTGCACGGCGTCTTCGGGCTCGGCGACGCGGTCGTCGACGGCGCGATACACGGGCGGGGACTCTCGTCGGTGTCCTGGGTACCGGGCAATCACCGGGATCTGGTGACCGCGAAGACGCCCAGGGCTCGCGCGGTGGAACTGGTCCGCGACGTCATCGCGGACCGGCGCGGCGGCATCGATGCGCACTGCCCCTCGCGCGCGGCATGGCCGATAATCGATGTGCGCCAGAACGGATTTCGATAGCATCCGGCGCTCCGTGCCGATGCACGAGGAGGAAAAATGGCCGACGCCTTCTACACACGAACGGGCGCGAACACCTTCACTCCGTCGCCCATGACCGGGAGTCCGTGGGGGCCGGATACCCAGCACGCGGGCCCGCCGGCGGCCCTGCTGGTCCGCGCGCTCGAACAGCACGAGTCCCCAGCGCCGCAGCGGCTGCGGCGGGTCTGCCTCGATATCCTGGCCCCGGTCCTGATGGGTGAGCTCAGCGTCGAGGTGAGGGTTGTCAAACCGGGGAAGCGGGCCGGACTCGTCGAGGCGCGCGCTTCGATTGGCGGCCGCGCCGTCCTCGCCGCCCGAGGCTGGCTACTGACCAGTGTGTCGGAGGGATTCCCGGCGCCGCCGACCGACGACGCGCCCGCCGAGCCACCCGCCCCGGCCGGCGAGGTCGACCTGCCCGGCGCGTACATGCACGGATACATGTCGGCGGTCGACTGGCGGTTCGAATCGGGGAGCTTCGATTCGTTCGGACCGGCGGTCGCCTGGGCGCGGCCATTGGTTCCGCTGCTGGCCGGCGAGGACCTCACGCCCTGGCAGCGGACCGTGATCCTGGTCGACTCGGCCAGCGGCGTCAGCCTCGTCGCCCACCCCCGCGAGCACCCGCTCGTGAACTGCGATCTGAATGTTGTGTTGCACCGTGACCCCATCGGCGAGTGGATTCGAATCGACGCTTCCACCACCGTATCCGGCGGGCACGGTGCCTCGACCCATGCCGCACTGTCGGACCGGCTCGGCCCCGTGGGTGATTCGACACAGACGCTGTTCTCGCTCGAGTAGTTCGGCTTCGCTTTCCTCCGTGCCATCGACCGATGACTTTGTGCCCTATTCTATTTCGCCATGGCCGGTGTCGGCCGGCCGCAGACGTCGTTAATAGGTCGTTCGACCGATGTGGATATGCATCGACCCGGCAATGATGAGTTCCAGGAGAAAGCTATTCACCGGGATTGCCGGGTGTGGATCAGCTCCGCGGAATAATCGGTCGCCTTCAGCGAAAAGTACGGAGATGTATCCGTTTTCGGTGATCACAAAGTTCGGAGTGCTGTCGAATGCGTACAGGAATACAGGGCGAGCCGCCGAAGACGAGGCCACGCGCCGTACCGGATGCGGCCGAGACGTTCAGGATCGCCCGCACCCGCATGGCGCCGGGGCTGGCGCTCGCGCAGAAGCTGGCCGGTGCGAGCGCGGTCGAAGCGTCGGCCGACGGGGTGACGGTGACACTGTCGAACGGGCGGAGGCTGCTGGACTTCGGCTCCTACGGGGTCACCCTGCTCGGGCACCGTCACCCCGCGGTGGTCGCGGCGGTGCAACGGCAACTGGCCACCCTCCCGGCGAGCACGCGCATACTGGCCAACCAGGTCGCGCCCGCACTGAGCCAGCGCCTGATCGACCTCACCGGTGCGCCCGCGCTGACCCGAGTCTGGTTGGGGCAGAACGGAACCGATGCCGTCGAAGCCGCGCTGAAGTTCGCGCGCCTGGCCACGGGCCGGAGCCGGGTGGTCGCGCTCGCCGGCGGGTTCCACGGAAAGACGCTGGGCGCGCTGTCGGTGACGAGCGGTGACCGCTACCGCGGTGGGCTCGAGCCGCTGCTGACGCCCGGTGTGTACCTGGCCGCCGATCTCGCCGACGCCGAGCGCGCGGTGCGGCAACCCGGCACCGCCGCGGTCATCGTGGAACCGATCCAGGGTGAGGCCGGAATCCGCCCGCTGGACGCGCACGCGCTGCGGCGGCTCGTCACGGCGGCCAAGGCCTCGGGTGTGTTCGTCATCTCCGACGAGATCCAGGTGGGCCTGCGGCGCTGTGGGCCGGTCTCGCTCGCGATCTCGGCGAATCTCGAACCGGATGCCGTGCTGTACGGCAAACACCTCGGCGGCGGGATCATGCCGGTCTCGGCCGTGGTGTGCAGCCAGGAGATGTTCGCCCCGATGCTCGGTGATCCGTTCGTGCACACCGCCACCTTCTCCGGTCATCCGCTCGGATGCGCCGCCGCGGCGGCCGCGATCGAGGAGATCGAGGCCCGCGCCGCGCACGGAGCGGTGCTCGGTGACCACCTGCGGCACGGACTCGACGCACTCGCGCAGCGGTGGCCGGCGGTAATCACCGAGATTCGGGGTCGCGGGCTGGCGTGGGCCATCGAATTCACCGATGCCGAGACGGCGGGAAGGGTTTTCGCCGATCTGAGCACGAGTGGCCTGCTCGTCAGCCCGTGCCTGGGACGGCCGGAGGCATTGCGGTTGCTGCCGCCGATCGTGGCCGCCGCCGAACATGTCGAGCGCGCCGTGGCGATCTTCGACAAGGTGATCGACCGGGTCGTCGGCCAGGGAGCGGGCAAATGAGAGCCGCGCACGATCCGGTCCGCGTCGGGGATGCTGCGGGGGAGTTCCTCGACCAGGGCTGGCCCGCGCCGATGGCCATACCGGTGCTCGGCCAAGCCGATCCCGCCGAACGGATAAAGACCGTGGCGCGCAGCGCATTCGGCGCACTCGCCATTCCCGAACAACTCGGGGGAGCGGGATGCGCTCTTGTGGACGTCGCCGCCGCACAACGCGCACTGGCCCGGGTCGACCCGGCCACTGCGATCGCGCTCAACATGCATTCGCTCAGCATCGGGGTGATGGTCGACTACTGGCGGCGTCATCACGATGACAGCTGGATGCTGCTGGAGGGGATCGCCGACAGCAACGCGCTGGTCGCCTCGGCCTTCGCGGAGCCGGGCGGCAGCCCGAACTTCATGAGGAGCGTTTCGCGGGCGACACCGACGGCGAAGGGCTATTCGATCACCGGAACGAAGTTCCCCTGCTCGCTGGCCACGACGGCCGAGATCTACTGCGTCAGCGCCACTGTCACCGATACCGCGGACAGCATCGTCGGCCTGTGCCCGGCCAAGTCGCCCGGCATCACCGTGGGCGCGCCTTGGGATTCGCTGGGCATGCGCGGCTCCGACACCGCGCGTGTCGTCTTCGACCATGTCGAGCTGGACGAGCGCCTCGTCTTCCATCGGGCCCCGCCTGACGACTTCGACGAGGTGGTGGTCTCGGGCATCGTATGGTTCGTCGTTCTCGTCACCGCCACCTATCACGGTGTGCTCACCGGCTTGCTCGACCATGCCGTGGCCGCGGCCCACCGGCGTGGCGCGGCAGTGGGCGGGCAGCGGCAACTCGGAATCGGCTGTGCCGCACGCGAACTCTATCTACTCGGCGCCGCCTGCCGGCAGCTCGCCCGGGAGTGGGAGACCACGACAATGGGAGAGCGCAGCGGCCTGGCCGCCGCCATGGCGTTGCGCGCGGGCCTGAGCGCCGCCCGGGAGCGGGTGGTCGCGGCGCTGACCCCGGTACTGGGCGCGACCGTGTTCACGGCGGGCG
>NZ_BDBA01000153.1 GCF_001612745.1 Nocardia amamiensis NBRC 102102
GGGCGACCCGGCCGCCGCCGCGGCGATCGATTCGCTTGCGGTCCATCACCATCCGCCGAATCTGATGTCCTGCGACGAGGCCGTCGGCGCACTGCATCTCGGTTATCCGATGAGTTTCGACCCCACCGCGTAGGACGAAGGACGCCCCCATGCAGCAAGTCCATGTCACCCACACGATGCTGTCGCCGATCGACGACGTCTGGGCGGCCATCAAGAACATCACCGCCTACCCGACTTTCATGAAGAACGTGGAGGAGGTCACCCTGCTCGTCGACGTCGACGACGCCGACCTCAGCGGGCACCGGCTCAGTGCCTGGCGGGTGTGGCTGAAGGGCTCGATCCTCGAGTGGACCGAGCGCGAGCAGATCGACAATGACACGCGCACACTGCGATTCGAGCAGGTCGATGGCGATCTCGAGATCTTCCTCGGCTACTGGCGGGTCGATCGGGACGCCGACGGGCTCGTGCGTGTCGAGTTCAACGTCGAGTTCGAGATCGGCATACCGCTATTGGCGGACATGCTCAATCCCGTCGCCGCGACCGCACTGCGCGACAACTCCACGACGATGCTGCGCGAGATCGAGCACCGCGTCGCGGCTGGAGGCGTCCATGACCTCGCCTGAGACCGGCGGTTCGCCCGCGGCCCGGACGGTGGTCGAAGCCGAGGACGCCCTGGCCCGAGTCGGGGCCTCGGTGCGCGAGCTCCGCGAATTGCTGGGGGCGCTGCTCGACGAGGGCCGCGGATATGTGGTGGGCTCGCTCGCCGCCGGGCTGGGCAACCGGGGCAGCGATATCGACGTCATCGTCCTGTGCGAACGCCGATCCTCGGAGGCCCCGATGATGTTCTTCCTCAGGGACACCAGTGTCGATCTGCAGTACTACAACGCCGGCGATCCGGCCCGGATTGTATCGGCGTTGCCCGGTGAACGGGTGCCCTTGGCGACGGGCTGGTGTGCGCTGGGGTGCGCGCCGACCATGACCGAGCAGCGGCGAATCGGCCGCTGGCTCAACGCGAGTCCGATCGATCCGGCCTTCCCGGACCTCTTCGATCCGGTCGCCGTGCCGGTCGTCGAGGCGGCTCTGGTGCGCGGCGCGGTGGAGGGCCTGGTGCTGAAGACCTTCGCCGCGCGCATCATCGGCGCGGCCGGTCGGCCCAGCGCCGCGGCATGGCGGCGGGCGGGCCGCGCGCTGGTGGAAGTGCTGGCTCGCGCGGCGGGTGAACTGTTCATCGGGGAGAAGTGGATCGTGGCCCGCGCCGTCCGCGCTGGTCTCGATCCCGGCCTGGCGCAGCGCGCGTTCAACTGTGACAGCGAGCGGGAGCTGCGCGAGATCCATTCCATGGCAGGGCTTTCCGCGCTGGCCGAACCCGGCGCGGTCGCGCTCCGGGCGGCCGAGGGCCTGGAGCGCCTCGAGCTCGGCGCGACGACCTGGACCCTCGTCGGCGGCCGCCGGGTCGTCCCGTGCGATCCGGCCGAAGCGCGGCCCGATGTCATCGAAATGGGCTCGGCGGCAACGATAGTGGACGCACTCGCCGAAGGGCTGGTAGTTCCCGTCGTCGATCGTTCGGCCCTCGACGAGGGGGTGCGCGCATGCGCGGCGTGAGTGTTCACACCCTCGCAGAGGAAGGGACCCGGGCGGCGTGGGCACACGTCATGGTGCTCCAGCATTCGATCGAGGACGTGGCTGCCGCCTATGCCGCGGGGGACTGGGCGACCTGTGTGGACTGCTGCTTCGACACCGTCCTGAGCACCGCCTATGTCTCGGCGGTACTGGCGGGACACCTCGGCTCACCCGAGGATGCGGCGCTGCTCGTGCGCGTCGCCCGCGATATCGAACCACACGCGAGTCTGCTCGAGCGGATGCCGACCGCATGGGGTGCGACGCGCGCCGACGCCGACGCCGCGCGGGTGCTGGCCGACCAGGCCTGCCGCGCGACGGAGGCGGCGATGCCGATCGTGATGGCGCGGTTCCGGACGCCGACCGGGTTCTATCCGAGCGTCCGATTGGCGGGCGATCTCGAAAAGCTGCGCCGCAGAAGTGGTTTGAGCAGCTACGCCTGGGAACACTTCGCCACCTGAACAACCGGACAAGGAAGGATGACAGATGCACGAGGAGGCCGATATGCGGCGCCGGGTGCGGGCAGTGATCTCCGACCTCGCCCCCATCCGGGGCGGCGGGGAGATCGGTGCGCTGACGAATCTCATCGGCGAACTCGGATACGACTCGCTGCGGCTTATGGAACTGACCGGCGTCCTCGAAACCGAATTCGACCTGGCCTGCGCCGAAGAGCACGAGTTGCTCGCGATCGAGACCACCGCCGACGTGGAGGCGCTGGTGCGCCGCCTGGCGGCCGGTCGCGCCCCGGCGAACGCGGCGCGCGGCGGCCTGGACCTGAACAACTTCGGTGCGGTACTCGCGGGCTGGGCCGCCGCGGAACCGGACCGCATCGCGCTCACCTTCCGGCACGACGACCGCGACGAGACGCTGACCTATGGCCGAATTCACGCACGCGCAGCCGGATTGGCGAAGGTGATCGCGGAGTCGTTGCGGCCGGGGGAGCGGGTCATGGTTCTGCTGCCGCCCGGCATCGACTTCGTCGTGGCGATGTTCGCCTGCTTCTACGCGGGCGTGGTGGCGGTCGCTGCCCCGCCGCCGAATCTGCTCAAAGCGAATCGCGGCCTGCCGCGGCTCGAAGCCATCGCGGCCGATGCCGAGGTGGCCGCGGTCATCACCGAGGACAGCGTGCGGCACCGGATCGCCGGTGCGGTCGGCAACAGCCTCGGCGCCGCGATCTGGCTGGCCCCCGAGGCCGATTCGGATCCCGGCGGCCCGCCGCGGCCCGCCGGGGTGGACGAGCCCCTGCTGCTGCAATACACCTCCGGATCGACCGCACGGCCGCGCGGCGTGGTCCTGACCTCACGGAATCTGATCGCCAATTCCTCCGCCATCGCGGCGGCCTTCGGACACACTCGCGATAGCCGGATGTTCAGCTGGCTTCCGCCCTATCACGATATGGGGTTGATCGGCGGCATCTTCCAGCCGCTGTTCGTGGGCTTCCCGACCGTGCTGACGTCCCCCGTCTCGATTCTCAAACGTCCGCAACGCTGGCTGGAGGGCATAGCCGAACATCGATCGACCAGCAGCGGCGGCCCAAATTTCGCCTATGACCTGTGCGTCCACCGCATCCCCGCGAGCATCCGCGATCGGATCGACCTGTCCTCCTGGACGGTGGCGTTCAACGGCGCCGAACCGGTGCTGGCGGAGACGATCGGTCGCTTCACCGACACCTTCGCCGCCAGCGGATTCCGCCCCGAGGCCTTCCTGCCGTGCTACGGACTGGCCGAGGCGACATTGATGGTGTCGGCGGCCGAACCCGCCACGGCCCCAGTGATATTCGGCGTGGACACCGATGCTCTAGGGGCGGGCACGGCGCGGGTGGCGGACGGCCCGGGATCTCGCAGGCTGGTCTCGAGTGGGATACCCGCGCCGGAATTCGATGTTCACATCATCGATCCGGTGACCCACGCGCCCGCCGAGCCGGGCCGGGTGGGGGAGATCTGGATCGCGGGCGACAGCGTCGCGTCGGGCTACTGGCGCCGCCGCAACGACTCCGAGGCCGTCTTCGGCGCGCGCATCCGCGGCGACGCGGCGCGCACACCCTATCTGCGCTCGGGGGATCTCGGAGTGCTGCTCGACGGCCAACTGGTGGTCGTCGGCCGGATCAAGGACGTGATCATCGTGCACGGCGTCAATTTCCACGCCCACGATATCGAATTGGCCGCGGAATCCGCGCACCCCGCGGTACGCAAACACTGCAGCGCGGCTTTCCGATTCGAGGACGACAGAGAAGGAGTGGGCGTCGTCTGTGAGGTCGATCCTGGAATCGAGGACGACCTCGGCGCGGTGTGCGCGCGAATCCGCCGAGTGGTCGCCGAGGAGATCGGCGTGCGTCCCGTCTTCGCCGGACTGATCGAGCCCGGCGCGATGCCCAAGACAGCGAGCGGAAAGGTTCAGCGCTCGCTGTGCCGGCGTCTGGTGCGCGAGGGTGCGCTGACGCTCATCGCCGACGCACGAGACCGGCGGGGCTGACAATGCGGGTATTGGTAACGGGCGCTTCGGGTCTGGTCGGCTACGAGGTGGTCGAGACGCTGCGATCGCACGGTATGACCGTGGTGGCCGCGAGCCGCGGCCGCTCGGATGCCGTGGGCGCCACCGTGCACTGGGATATGGGTCGCGAACCCGCGCCTGACGAACTCGCGGGTCCCTGGGACGTCATCGTCAACTCGGCCGCCGACACTCGCTGGACGATGAGCTCGGACGAGGCGTGGCAGTCCAATGTCGGTTCCCTCCTGGCGCTGTGCCCGCTCATCGATGATCGGACCCACCTGATCCAGATCTCCACGGCGTACGCGCTCGGTCTGCGCGGTGATATCGAGTCCGCTGACCCGGGCGACTACCGCAACAACTACGAGTGGTCGAAGGCCGCGGCCGAACGCATGGCCCGGGAAATCACGCGGCGCATCACCGTGATCCGGCCGCCACTGATCATCGGGCGTCGCGCCGACGGGCGCGCGATCCGCTACTCCGGAATGTATACGATCCTGCGGAGCATGGCGAGCAGCGCCGTGCCCGCGGTGGTCGGATTCGCCGACAGCTATTTCGATGTCATCCCCGTCGACGATCTCGCCGCCTTGGTGGCGCGCGTGGTGCGGGCGGGTCCGTCGGGCGTACGCACCATCGCGGGCGGTGCGAGCGCGATGACCTTCCCCGAAGCCCTGACGATCATGGTCGGGACGCTGAACGAATGGCGCGCGGACCGCGGCATAGGGGCCCTCGAGCAACCCAAGATCATCGACCCGCAGCGCTGGGAACGATTCCTGTGGCCGTTCGCCCGCCAGCATATGAGTCCGCGTCAGGTGCGGGTCCTGGAACTGCTCGCGCACTTCCATCCCTACCTGGTGATCCGCACTCCACTCGAACCCGATCACGTCGTGGGCGACGCGGAGCTGCCGCTGCGGCGTTCGATTTCCTACTGGGCCCAGGCCAATACGCCCCTGGCCGAGCAACGACCGAAACCCTGGAAGGCCATTGCATGACAATCACGAACGGATACGGTTCCAAGTCCGCTCAACTGCGCAAACTACTCGGCGGTGACCGGCTGGCGCGTGTCGTCGGCGTGGGCGACGGTCTGTCGGCGCTGCTGGCGAGCCGCCACGGCTTCGACGCGCTGTGGGGCAGCGGGTTGTCCATCTCGGCGGCACACGCGCTGCCCGACGCCAGCATCCTGACAATGACCGAATTTCTCCAGGCCACCGCGGTGATCGATGCCGCGACGCCGCTGCCCACGATCGCCGACTGCGATACCGGGTTCGGCGACGTCAATGTGGTCATGCGCGCCACTCGCGAGTACGAGCGCCGCGGCATCGCCGGAATCTGTATGGAGGACAAGCAGTTTCCCAAACGCAACAGCTTCAGTCGCGGCCAGCAGCTGGCGCCGATCGCCGAGTTCGCGCAGAAGATCAGGGCGGCCAAGAGCGTGCAGGTCTCACCGGACTTCGTCGTGATCGCCCGCGTCGAATCCCTGATCGCGGAGACCGGCATGGCAGACGCCCTCGAGCGGGGCGCGCGGTACGCGCAGGCCGGCGCCGACGCGCTGCTGATCCACTCGAAATCCGAATCCCCGGACGAGGTACTGGAATTCGCCGCCCGGTGGCACCAGCAGAACGATCCGCTGCCTCTGGTCGCGGTGCCGACCACCTACTACTCGGCCAGCGCCGACGAACTCGAGCGCGGCGGGTTCTCGATGGTCATCTACGCCAATCAGTCGCTGCGCGCGGTGGTGCGCGTGGTCGACGATGTCTTCGCCCGCCTGAGCCGGGCCGCGAGCACCGCCGAGATGGAGGAGCAGTTGATACCGGTCGTCGAGGTACTCGATCTGATCGGGATGGACTCGCTGCTGACCAGTGATGTCGATGGCTGAGTACGCGCACGCGGTTCCGCGTTATCTCGGCCGGAGATTTCCGCCCGCCCAGGCGGCGGCCGGGCTGTCGATCCCGCTCTGTTCGTTCCTGGTCTACGGAGCATGCGCGGGCCGGCAGGCGCATCCACTTGCCTGGGTGGGCGGAGCCTGCGCGGTGGTGGCGATGCTGTTGATGCACCGTCTCGCAGACGATGTGAGCGATGCGGCCGGTGACCCCGCGTTCGGTATCCGGGGCATGCTGATCGGCGCGGCGGCCCTCGTCGTGGTCACCGTGGCGGCCAACGCGGCCGTCGACTGGACGCTCGGAATCTACGTGCTGGCCACCGCGATCTGGAGCGGCCTCGGCAATGCGGCGGATCGGCGATTCGCGGGTTCGCTCGGTATCTGGCTGCTCAGCGAGGTCGCGGTCGCGATGATCCTGTTCTATCCGTACCTGCTGTGGCGGCATACCGGGGGTGGTGCGATCACCATCGTGGCAGTGGTCGGCCTGGTCGGCGGATCGTGGTCGGGCTATCTGTTCTGGGTGCTCACCCGGAAGGCGGCGCGGACGGATTGGCTCGCGCCGGGTGTGTCGCCGGAGGCGCTGCGCGGCTGGTTGTCGGTCATCCTCGCCGCCTCCGGCGCGGCGGCGGTGCTCGCGGGTGCGTCCGGCGCGTTGCCGCTGTCCTATCCGCTGCTCGGCCTGCTCTGCGCGACCACCGTGGCCCTGCTGATGCTGCGGTGGCGGCCGGCGCGCAGCCGATCCCGCGCGTGGGCGGGTCTGACATTGCTGCTGGCCACCCAGCTGAACGCGGTCCTTGCCGCGGTGGCTCGCTATGGAGGGATTTGATCATGAATATGACAGTCGCCGAGGCTCTGTGGCCCGGTCACACCATCACCGCCGGGGCCGATGTCGGTGGCAAGGCCGCGGGTCTGGCAACGCTGGTCTCGGCCGGTATCGAGGTTCCGCCATTCGTCGTGGTCGACGCGCGCGCCTTCGACGATCATCTGCGCCAACCTTCGGTGCGGACCGCCCTGGGCGGCCTTGCGCTGGCTCTGGAATCGCGCGGAGACGATGCGGCACAGGCGGTTTCGGATGCTGCGGCACAGGTCCGTGCCGCCATCGCCGAGGCCGGGATCGAGCCCGGCCTCGCCGGGCGGATCGCCGGTGCGCTTGCATCGATCGGCGCGGGTCCCTTCGCCGTCCGCAGCTCGATGCTCGAGGAGGACTCGGCCGCGCATTCCTTCGCCGGCCAGCTCGACAGCCACCTGTACCAGGAGGACGCCGCCGCGGTCCTCGACAGCGTGCGGCGCACGTGGGCGTCGGCCTTCGGCGATCCGGTGCTGAGCTATTCTGCGCGGATCGGCCGCTCGGTGCTGAGATCCCGGGTCGCGGTCGTCATCCAGCAGATGGTCGATGCCGAGGTGTCGGGTGTGCTGTTCACCATGAACCCGCGTTCCGGTGACCGCGACGAATGTCTGGTCACCGCGGCCTACGGGCTGGGCGAAGGCATCGTGTCCGGACTTTGTGACACCGACGAGTACACCTGGTCCGAGGGCACCGAACGCTCGGCGACCTTGGCCACCAAGGATATTCGGGTCGTGCACGCGAGCGGCGGAGGCGTCGCTGAGGAGGTGGTGCCCGAACAGTTGCGCGAGCGGCGCGCTCTCACCCCCGAGCAGGTGCACGAGATCTGTACGCTGGGAGCTCGAATCGCGGCACGGTACGGCCGACCGATGGATATAGAATGGAGCTATGCGGGAGGTACTCTCCGCATTCTCCAGGCCCGGCCGATCACCACCGGCTGCGACGACCCCCGCGCGCCGATGCTGGTCTTCGACAATTCGAACATCCAGGAGAGCTACAACGGTGTCACCACGCCGCTGACGTTCTCCTTCTCCGCTCGGGTGTATTCCGGTGTGTACAAGCAACTCGCCGCGTTCCTGGGGGTGTCGGCGCGGCGGAAGGCCGAGTTCGGGCCCGCCGCGGACAATCTGCTCGCCTTCGTGCACGGCCGCGTCTACTACCAGATGGACAACTGGCTGCGCCTGTTCGCCTTGCTGCCGGGATACGAGCGCAGCACGGAGAACTACTCGAAAGTCATGTGGCACACCGATATCAACGGTAGCCGGCTCGCGCGCGGACGCCGCGGACCGCGCACCATGGTCGAGACCGTGCGCATCGGGGCGAGTATCGCCGCGCGCTATGTGACCCTCGACTCCGAGATCGACCGATTCCTGGACTACTTCCAGCGCGTCTACGACCGGGTGGATCGGGAGAAGGTCCAGGCGATGACGCTATCTGAGGCGCACCACACCCTGCGATACCTGTACTCGGAGCTGATGAGCCATTGGGATATCCCCAACATCAACGACTTTCGCGTGATGATGTACTCCGGGCACCTGCGCCGCGTGCTGGTCGCGCACTATCCGGCGGCTGAGGTCGACAAGCAACTCGCCGATCTGCTGTGCGCCATAGACGGTGTCGAATCCATGGAGCCGACGCGCATCCTGCGCGCCCTGGCCGAGGAGGTCCGCGCCGACGCCGGCCTGCACGCGGTTCTCACCGCGGCGGACCCGGTCGCCGCGCTCACGAAGCTCGAGCATCGATTCCCCGAATTCGCCTGCCGGATCGATGATTACGTGCGCCGATACGGTGATCGCTGCGTCGGCGAACTCAAACTCGAAACGATCCCCGTACGCCATCGGCCGTGGTTCGTCGTCGAGATGATCAGGAACTATCTCGAGCGGCCCGACCCGGACCTCGCGGGCGACCGAGAACGGCACGGTCACGCCCTGGCCGGCCTCGCGGCGCGGATGCCTTGGTGGCGGCGACGATTCGTCGGCGTCGAGGTGCGGGCGACCCGTACCGCGATCAAGGCGCGCGAAGCGCTGCGCTTCCGCCGGACACTGGCCTTCGCCCTGGTCCGGGATCTGTACGCGACGATCGGCCGTCGCCTGGCCGAACAGGGGATCCTGGACGAGGAACGCGACATCCTGTTCCTGACCGTCGACGAGATCGATCAGTACCTCGAGGCGCGGGCCGCGTCGACGGATCTGGCGGGCATCGTCCGGGTCCGCAGAGCCGAATTCGCACGGAACGAGTCGGCGAGCGTGCCGGATCGCTTCGAGACCCGGGGCACGCCCTACCTCCAGCCAATCATGGAATCCGCTGGAGCACACGCCGAGCGGGACGACACGGATCCCGAAGCCGTCGTGCTGCGCGGGCTCGGATGCTGTGGTGGCGTCGTCGACGCGCCGGTGCGGGTGATAACGGCTGCCGGGGAGGTATCGTCCGTGGCCGGTGACATTCTGTGCACGGTCCGGACCGATCCGGGCTGGACTCCGTTGCTCAGCACCGCCCGAGGGCTGATCGTGGAACGCGGATCGGTGCTGTCACATTCGGCTATCGTCGCCCGGGAACTGGGCATTCCGACCGTCGTCGGGATCAAGGGCGTCACCAGGATTCTTCTCGATCGTGAGCACGTGCGGGTGGACGGCACACACGGAACAGTGACCAGACTCAGGAGACAGCGATGACCATCATTCCACCGGCCCACGTGGCGGCGACCATGAACACCGAGCTCGACGGTCGCCCGACGAGCGTGTTCCTGGTGCTGTCTGGCCCCGGCGGAACCGGCAAGAGCACGCTGATCACGATGTGGCGCAAGGCCGATCCGGATATCGGCTACGTCAAGAACATCACGACCCGCGGTCGGCGCGCGCCCGATCCCGTGTCCGGCGTCGATGACGAGGACTTCTTCGAGTTCGTCTCGCGACGCCGGTTCCGGGAGATGGTGGAGGCCGGCGAATTCGCGCAGTGGGTCAATCCGCAGCCGGGCTACTACAGCGGCACGCCCCGACAGCCGCTGCTCGACGCGATCGCCGCGGGCGCCGACCTGCTGTTCGACTACACCCCGCAGCTCTATCTGAACCTGCGGCGCGCCTTCCCCGAACAGGTCGTCGGCGTCTTCGTCGCACCGCCCTCGCTGGGGACGCTGCGCGACCGTTTGATCGCGCGCTCCAGTGAAGCCGGCGACAAGCTGCAGCTGAAATTCAATATGGGCGTGCAGGATCTGTCGTATGTCGACCTGCACGACTACCACGTGACCAATCACGATCTCGACGAAACGCTGGTCACCCTGCGAAAGATCTTGACAGCCGAAAAGCACCGGCTGGCACGGAATCCGGATCTGATCCGGCTCTACGAAACCATGAAGGACAAGCGTCAAATGCTGTTCTACTACGATCCGGCCGGTGACCGGATCTCCGGCATCGACGGTTCCATCTGATGGCCGCGGAAATCGTCCTCGCCGACGATATGGAGATCGCCGTGAAGGCGGTGCGGTACCGGCTCGAGATCATCGATCTCATTCGCGCCGCGGGAAACGGGCACCTGGCCGGAAGCCTGTCGTGCGTCGACATTCTGACGGTCCTCTACGAGCGCATACTGCGCATCACGCCGGACACGGTCGACGATCCGCGGCGCGACCGCTACATCCAGAGCAAGGGGCATGCGGTCGAGGCGCTCTACGTCGTCCTGGCGGGTGCCGGGTATTTCGAGCCTGCCGAACTCGGCACGTATCTGCGATTCGGCTCCGCACTCATCGGGCACGTCACCCGGAAGGTGCCGGGAATCGAGCAGTCCACCGGCGCTCTCGGCCACGGATTGTCACTCGCCGTGGGGATTTCGCTCGCCGGGAAGCAGGATCGGCTCGAGTACCGCACCTTCGTGCTCCTCGGTGACGGCGAGCTCGCCGAGGGATCGGTGTGGGAGGCTGCGATGTGTGCGGCCCACTACCGGCTCGACAATCTCGTCGCGATCGTCGACCGGAATCGCTACCAGATCGCCGGGAGCACGGCCGACATCATGAATTCCGAACCACTGGCCGAGAAGTTCTCGAGTTTCGGCTGGTCCGTCCGCGAGATCGACGGCCACAGTATAGCGGCGATCGACCAGGCGCTCTCGGCGGTGCCCGCGACCACCGGACGCCCCACCGTGATCCTCGCCGACACCGTCAAGGGCAGCGGCATTTCCTATATGGAGCACGACATCCGCTGGCATCACCGGGTGCCCTCCGACGCCGAATACCGCATCGCGCAGCGGGATATCCGGGCGCGAATCACCGAGCTGAGGAAGAACAGATGACCGGCATGCTCGTTCCCCAGGGGATCGCGAATCTGGAGGTCCTCGACGCCACCCTGCGCGACCTGGCCGGATCGGATCCCGATATCAGGGTGCTGACCGCGGACTCACACATCTCGGGCAAGCTCGCGCCGTTCGCCGCCGAATTCCCCGACCGGATGGTCGAAGTCGGTATTGCCGAGCAGAACCTGGTCGGTGTCGCTGCGGGCCTCGCGGCCTGCGGTAAGAAGCCGTTCGTGGTCTCCCCGGCCTGCTTTCTGACCGCGCGGTCGCTGGAACAGATCAAGGTCGACGTGAGCTATGGGGCCAATCCGGTGCGGCTGATCGGAATCAGCGCGGGGATTAGTTACGGCCCGCTCGGCGCCTCCCATCACTCCATCGCCGATTACGCGGCGCTGCGCGCCATGCCGGGTATCGCGGTGATCGCACCGGCCGACAATTGTGAAGCCGAAGCCGCGATCCGGCGGGCCGCCGCTGTCCAGGAGCCCGTCTACATCCGCCTCGGTAAGCGGAAGCTCGAGTGCGTGCATCCGGACGGGCCGTCAGCGGTCGCCCTCGGGCGGGCGACCCGCCTGCGCGAGGGACACGACATCGGACTGATAGCCACCGGCGAGACGGTGGCCATCGCCCTGGCGACCGCGCGCCTGCTCGCGCGCGACGGTATCGGCGCCACGGTGCTCAGCATGCCGACCGTCCGGCCCCTCGACACCGCCACGCTGTTCGACGTGGCCGACAGCGTTCGTGCGCTGATCGTGCTCGAGGAGCACAGCGTGCACGGCGGACTCGGCGAGGCGTGCGCGGGTGCGCTGCTCAACCGCGGCACTTCGGTGGTGTTCCGCAATCTCGGCGTGCCCGACGCGCCGATCGTCAACGGGGCCCAGCTCGAGGTGCTGGCGCACTACGGGATGGAGGCCGAGCAGCTCGGCGAACTGGCGCGCGGATTGCTGGCCGCATGAGTGCGAGAGCTACTGGGGCGGATTGGGATTCGGAAGTCGGGCGATGGCGGGCGCTCACCGGGATGGCGCATAAGGCGGCGGTCTACGCGCGTGATCCGCTCGCGCGGACCGCGATGGCGAACACGCCCGGTCCTGGCGATATGCTGCCGGAGCTGCTCTACGACGCCGCGCTGCTGGTGGTGAAACCCGAGGCGCTCGTCACCGGGCGGATGCCGAGGATCGAACGTTTCCTGCGCCGGCGCGACCTGACCGTCGTCGCGGCGTTCACCACCGAACTGGACGCCGCCCGCTCCCACCAACTCTGGGCGTATCCGTGGGTCAAGGCCACCACCGACCGGATGCGGCTCCATATTCTCCTGTCGGAGGGTCTGCCGTCGTGGTGCCTGCTCGTGCGGCGTGAGCCGGGCAGTGACGAGTTGCCGCTGACGATGCGGCTCGCGATCGACAAGGGCGCCTCGGCCTCGGGCCCGCGCCGGCCCGGCCAGCTCCGCACCGAGCTGGGCATGACCAACCGCATGATCTCGTTCGTCCATTGCCCCGACGAGCCCGCCGATCTGCTGCGCGACGTCTATGTGCTCGGGGGTGCCACCGGCCTGCGACTGCTCGAAACCACGGTAGCCCAGCCTATTTCGGAGGAATGGTCAGCGGGGGAGTGGCCGGGCGGCGTTGACCTCGAGCCCGCAGGGTTGCTGGCGGGGCTGTCCGCGGGCGGACGCGCGCGACTGCTCGGCCTGCTCGACGCACGTCGCGAACACGGCCGGACATTGAGTCTCGACGAGGCGATCGGCGAGGCCCGCGCCGCCGGCGCGCGGGAGCGGTGGCACTGCCACGGCCTCGCCGCGGGCCTGATACCGCACGACCTGCCAGGTGTGGCAGCGGAGTTCGACGAGGCGACCGTCGAACAGCTGGCGCAACGGTGGCGGCGCGACGCGTGACGAAGGGATTTTCTCGTGGATGCTCGAACAAGTGCCGCACCCGCGGCGGGCACGCTCCGCTGGACTCGGCGGCAGTGGTCGGCTCTGGTGCTGGTCTGCCTGGCCAGCCTCATCGAACTGGTGGACATCACGATCGTCAACGCCGCGCTGCCCGCCATCCGGGACGGTCTCGACGGCGCGACGAAGGAGAACATCTCCTGGGTGATCGTCGCGTTCCTGATCACCTTCGGCGGATTCCTGCTCGTGGGCGGGCGACTCGGAGACCACTTCGGCCATCGCCGGATGTTCATGATCGGCCTCGGCGTGTTCAGCGTGGCTTCGGCCGCCTGCGGGCTGGCCCTCGACATCGAATTCCTGGTAGCCGCACGGGCTTTCCAGGGACTCGCGGCGGCGGCACTCGCCCCGATGACGCTGGCGTTGCTCACCGACATCTTTCCCGCCGACGCAGGCCGCGCCAAGGCGATCACGATATGGAGCGCGACCGGCGCGATCAGCACCTCACTGGGCGTCACGCTGGGCGGAGTGCTCTCCGACGGACCGGGTTGGCGCTGGGTCTTCCTGGCCACCGTGCCGGTTGGACTGCTGGTGCTGGCGCTGACACCCGTGGTCGTCAGCGCCGGCCGATCCGAGCGGCGGCCCGGATCATTCGACGTGATCGGCGCCGTAGCCGTGACGCTGGCCGTGACGGTTACGGTGTATGCGATTGCCGAAACCGACACGCACGCATGGGGATCGGTGCGAGTGCTGAGCCTACTGGCCGCCGCTGCCGCTCTGCTGCTCTATGCCGTCGTGCACGAGGCATTCGTCGCGGCTGAACCTCTCGTGCCCCCGTCCGTGGTCGCATCACGCACCGTGCTCGGCGCGAGCCTGGTAGCCGGGGTGGGGTGCGCCGGGTTCTACGCGCTGTTCCATCTGCTGTCGCTGTATCTGCAGACCGCACTGGGCTATTCGGCCCTGAGGACGGGCTTGCTGATGCTCCCGGTGACCTCGGTGGGCATCTGCTCCGCGCTCCTGGTACCGGGGATCTTGGCCACGCTCGGGGCGCGGTGGACAGTCGTCCTCGGCGGAACCCTCGGTTGCGGCGGCATGCTGCTGCTGGCGACCGGCGTCACCGAGAACACGGTGTGGCTTCGCGTCATCGCCCCGGCGGTCCTCATTGCCGTTGCCACCCCCCTGTGGTTCATCACGGTCAGCATCGTCGTCGTCGCGGGCGTGAACCAGTCCGACACCGGCCTGATTTCGGGCCTGCTCACGGTTTGCCGCACGGTCGGCGGCGCCATCGGCATCGCCGTGGTGGCCAGCGTGCTGACGGCGCGACCGGGCGCCTCTACCGCGGCCGCGCCGCTGCTGTCAACGGATGCGACACAGCGGGCATTCGTCGTGGCGGCGGGAATGTACGCCGCTTTCGTGCTGGTCGCGATCCTGTTGCTCGGCAACGAGGGGCGGGCTCGGCACACGACCAGGGCACACCCGCGCGCAGCAGCGCGTTGGCATAGGGCCGCGCCTCGCCGGCGCGGACTACGAAGCGGCAGTGGGCGATTCGAGCCTTGAAGTCAGGAGTTCGCCTACGCCTCGCTGCTGCGCGACGAGTACCCGCCGTTCCGTCTCGACCAGGTCCGCGGGAGCCGGTCCCCGCGACCGCGATCGTGCCCACCAGCGAGACCGTGCCGATCGCGGGCAGTCCGGCGCCCTGAGCGCGAAACCGTCTGTGGCACAGGTGGAGGAGATCCGAGGACGATGAACCGCATCCTGGTCCGTGAATCTCCGTCGGCGCTGGCGGTCGCCGGGACGCCGGCCAAAGTGATGGAGGCATCGGCGCGCATCGTGCCCGCCGACACCGCCGCCGACGAACTCCTGCGCGTGCTCAACGAACCAGGCACCGTCCTAGTAGGACTTTGTTAGGTCGGGAAGGTGTGGTGGCACAGCGGGCAGGTACCGATCCAGATGGCTAGTGCGCGTTGGATCAACGGCCCGAACTCGTCCACGCAGATCACGCGCCCATCGGAGGGCGGATGGTCGTAGAGGTCGAGCACGCGGTTCATCTTCTCGGTGAACTCGGGGTCGTTGCTGGCCTTCCATGTCTTGGTGGCCTGCCACGACACACCACCGGCTTTCAGGATTCTGCGCAGCGTCTCACGACTGAGGTCAGCGATCGCGTTGATCGCCAACACCTCTCGGAGTTTCGACAGGCTCCACGTCGTAAACGGCCAGCCCAGATCGAGGGGGCAGCACCGGGCGATCTGACAGATCCGATCACGCATCGCCTGATCGGTCTTCGCTGGTCTG
>NZ_BDBA01000154.1 GCF_001612745.1 Nocardia amamiensis NBRC 102102
GTCGGCGGCGGCGTGCAGCGCCTCGTTCTTCCGCGCGGTCGTCAGCCGCGCCAGCGTCCGCGACGCGACTCGGGCCTTGCGCGCGGCCTCGTGCACCACCTCGCGGACATCCGGCTGGGTCGTCGTTCCCGTCATGGGTACAGCCTACGTACCGGCGGCACTGCCGATTCCACCTACCGGCCGAGTCGGCATCCGGTCGGCGTCGACTGCCGCGACAACGCCGCCACCGATCGCTGTGGGATGCGTGCGCGTTGGTGAACGCGGCGCCAGTTGATGGGTGCAAGGCAACACGATCCGAGAAAACCGGCCGCCAACCCGCACATGCCGGACAGTCGAAAACCCCGGTCGTGGACAACGAGCCGCCGACGACGCGACTTAGGATCGCCCGCTCCGCCGAGGGGTGCAAGCCGGCGCGATCCGAGGAAGCCGGCCGGCAACCCACACGTGCAGGACAGCCGAACGCCGCGGTCATGGACAGAGCCGCCGGCGCGCGACTCAGGATCGCCTCCTCCGCCGTGCGGTCGTCCGCGATCCGTAGCGTCCCGCAGCTCCTCCCACCATTCGGGGCGGCGCCTCGATGCGCGGCGGCGTGGGGCGAGAATGCAGGCGGTGTGGCGCGCGGCTATGTGCACAGGGCGGGTTCGGCGACTACCGTCCGCGACATGACCGCCGAATCGGACGCTCCCGCGATCGTGGTGCTCGGCAGCGTCAACATGGATCTGGTGACCACGACCGCGCGGCGGCCCGCTCCCGGGGAGACGGTGCTGGGCGCGAGCTTCGCTATGGTGCCGGGCGGGAAAGGGGCCAATCAGGCCATCGCGGCGCGGCGAGCCGGTGCGGCGGTGCGATTCCTCGGCGCGGTCGGCGAGGACGTGTTCGCCGCCGAACTGCGCAGAACGCTTACGGACTCCGGCGTGGCCGTCGACGGGCTGCGGACGGTCGCCGGACCGAGCGGCATCGCCACGATTGTGGTCGACAAAGGCGGCGAGAACAGCATCATCGTCGTCGGCGGCGCCAATGCGCGGATGACCGAGCTCACCGAGGGCGACCTCACGGCCATCGCGGCCGCCGATATCCTCTTGTGCCAGTTGGAGATTCCTATCGACACGGTGGCCGCCGCCGCGCGCCACGCCCGCGCGCACGCCACGACCGTCCTGCTGAATCCTTCGCCGGTCCGCCACCTGCCCGCCGATCTGTGGGCCGATGTGGATGTGGCCGTGGTGAATTCGGGTGAAGCCGAGCAGCTACGCGACAACCTCGAGCAGGTTCCGCACGTGGTGGTCACGCGTGGGGCGGCAGGCGCGGACTATCGCGGGCCGGGCGATGCGCAGCTGTCGCGCCCAAGCCCGCGGGTGGAGGTCGTCGACACCACCGGGGCAGGCGACGCGTTCACCGGCGCGCTGGCCGCCGCCTGGCATCGCGGCCCGGAATGGGCGCTGACCTGGGCCTGCGCCGCCGGTGCGCTGGCGACGACCACGCTGGGAGCGAGCAGCTCGCTGCCGACCCGGGAAGAGATCACCGCCGCACTGGTCGCGGAATAGGGACGCGTCCCCGGCTCCCACTGAACCCCAAACAAGACCAGCCCGCCGGAGCCACAGCACCGTCGACGGCGCACCGCGTGATCGCCGAGTACGGGCGCACCACCCCGGCTCCCCATGGACCTGCTCCGAGTACCATCGCGCGCCTCGGCTCTTGGTGGGCCTGAACCGATATCGTTGTACGCATGGCCACGCCGGATCGCATCCCCGCCGACGGCGATACCGCGCTGATCGACCAGCTGGGCGCGTCCATGATCGCGCTGAGCTTCGTCGACAACGCGGGCATCACGCGGGTGAAAGCGGTGCCCGAACAGCGGCTCGACCTCGCGTCCTGGTATGGGGTCGGCGTGTCCCCGTGCTTCGAGACCTTCACCTTCGACGATCTGATGACGGTCGGGCGCTATCTCGGCGGTCCCGACGGGGATCTGCGGCTCGTCCCGGATCTGTCCAAGCTGACCGAACTGGCCTGCCAGCCCGGCTGGGCGTGGGCGCCCGCCGACAAGTACACCCAGGACGGCACCCGCTTCGTCGCCTGCCAGCGCCACTTCGCGGCCCGCCAGGCGGAGACTGCCCGTGCGGCGGGGCTGGGGTTATCCATGGCATTCGAGACCGAATGGTCCGTAGGCCGGGACGATGACACGGACGGGTTCACACCGGCGGTGCACGGCCCCGCCTACGGCATCGTGCGGCTCGGGCAGGTCGCCGAGTACGCCGCCGAACTGGTCGCGGCGCTGGACCGGCAGGGTGTCGCGGTGGCCCAGTTCCACCCGGAATACGCTCCCGGCCAACTGGAATTGTCGGTGGAGCCGTCCGAACCGGTCACCGCCGCGGACGAGGCCGTCCTGGTCCGGCACACGATCCGTCAGGTGAGCGCGCGGCACGGCTGGCGCGCGCTGCTGGCCCCGTGCATCGAACCGGGTGGCGCCGGCTCCGGAGCGCACCTGCATCTGTCCGTGCACGACGACGAGGGACCCCTGTTCGCGGGCGGTGACGGTCCGCACGGTATGCGGCGCACCGGCGAGGCGTTCTTGGCGGGCGTGCTGCGTGAATTGCCCGCGCTGGTCGCGGTCGGCGCGGGCAATCCGGCGAGCTTCCTGCGACTGGAGCCCTCACGCTGGGCCGGGGTGTGGCAGTGCTGGGGTCGCGAGACCAGAGAAGCGGCGCTGCGCTTCATCACCGGGATACGCGGCACCGAAGGGTGGGCAGCCAACGCCGAGATCAAGTGCTTCGACGCGACCGGCAATCCGTACCTGATCGTCGGCTCGGTGATCGCGGCCGGACTGGCCGGCATCGCCGAACAGTTGCGTTTGCCTGCCGAAATCACCGGGGACCCGGTGACTTTCGATGCCGAAGCCCGCAAGAAGTCGCAGGTGCGGCGACTGCCGACCACAGCGGCCGAAGCCGCCGACCACCTCGCCGCATCCCGGGTGCTCGCCACCGCGATGGGCGCCGAGCTGCACGACGCGCTGCTCACCGTGCGTCGCGCGGAAGCCGAGCGATACGTCGGCGCGAGCGCCGAAGAAATCGTCACCACGACACGTTGGCGGTTCTGACGTGCTCACCGACGACGTGCCGCTGACCGACCACCACTGTCACGGCATCGACATCGGCGCGCTGGATCGTCCCGGTTTCGAGCGCTTGCTCGGCGAAGGCGCGCGGGGCAGTTTCGATTCCGCGATCGGGCTCGCGGTGCGCCGCTGGTGCGCGCCCGCGCTCGACCTGCCCGCGCACGTCGGCGCCGATGTCTATCTCCGCCATCGCGCCCAGCTCGGAGCACGGGAGGCCGCCGGGCGGCTGCTGCGCGCGTCGGGCGTGACCCGATGGTTTTTGGACACCGGATTCGGCGGTGGCACAGCGGATTTCGCCGGCATGGTGGACGGAGACGTGCACGAGGTCGTGCGCCTGGAAGAAGTCGCCGAACAGGTCATCGCGGAGGTCGGCGCGGTATCGGGCGTCTACGACCGGATCGAAGCCGAGCTGCGCGCGCGTGCCACCACCGCCGCCGGATTCAAGACGATCGTCGCTTACCGGTGCGGCTTGGATTTCCCGCCGCAGGATCACCCGCCGACCAGTTTCGAGCCCGAACACCGGCTCACCGATCCGCATGTGCTCGGCTGGCTGGTCGGGCTCGGCGCGCGAATCGGGGCCGAGCTCGGCCTGCCCTTGCAATTCCACACCGGATTCGGCGACCCCGACCTCCACCTCCGGCACAGCGACCCGCTGCTGCTCACCGGCTTCCTGCGCCGGACCGCGGGCAAAGGGCTCTCGGTGATGCTGCTGCACTGCTGGCCGTTCCATCGCCATGCCGCCTACCTCGCTCACCTCTTCGACCACGTCCACCTGGATCTGGGCCTCACCATCCCGTACGTGGGACACCGCGCCGCGGCGGTCCTCGCGGAGACATTGGAACTCGCCCCGTTCCGGGCGCTGTGCTACTCCTCGGACGGCTACGGGCTGCCGGAACTGCACTACCTGGGCGCCCTGCTCTGGCGGCGCGGACTCGGCACGCTGATGGACGAGTGGATCGCCGCCGACGCGATCACCACCGCCGATGCGGAAGCCCTGGTCACGGCCATCGCGCACGGGAATGCCGAGCGCGTCTACCGCGCGCCGCTGCACCGGGTCACCGACTGAAATCGGACCGTCCGGTCGGTCGATAATCGGGTGCATCCGGCGCTCTCGGTCCCTACCGTTGATGGTGAGAACCAACGAGAGGATCGAGACCATGTTTCCCGTCGAGCTGCGCGGCACCAAGGCGCAGACGCTGATGTGGGCCAACGAGCACGAGGTCGAGCAGGCCGCGCTCCAGCAGCTGCGCAATATCGCCGCGCTGAAATGGGTCCACGGCGTCCGCGTGATGCCGGACGTGCACCTCGGCAAGGGCGCCACGGTCGGCTCGGTGATCGCGATGAAGGATGCGGTGTCACCCGCCGCGGTCGGGGTGGACATCGGCTGCGGCATGGAGAGCGTGCGCACCGACCTCACCGCGGCCGACCTGCCAGACAACCTGCACTCGCTGCGCTCGCGGATCGAGGCGGCGGTGCCGGTGGGGTTCCAGGCCCACCACGACCCGGTCGACATCACCAGGCTCGGCAGCCAGGTCGCCGGACTCGGCGTGAGCACCGCGACGCTGCGCGCGGGCTGGGACCGCTTCTGGGGTTGTTTCGACGCTCTCGACCGGCACGTGCAGGCGCGAGAGTCCAAGGCGCACAAGCAGATGGGCACGCTCGGCGGCGGCAACCACTTCATCGAGGTCTGCCTGGACCAGGACGACCGGGTATGGATCCTGCTGCACTCCGGCAGCCGCAACATCGGCAAGGAACTCGCCGAGCGGCACATGACGATCGCGCGAACGCTGCCGCACAACGTCGACCTGCCCGACCGCGATCTGGCGGTCTTCGTCTCCGGCACACCGGAGATGGAGGCCTACCGGCGCGACCTCACCTGGGCGCAGGAGTACGCCGCGCGTAACCGAGCGGTCATGCTCGCCCTGGTCTGCCGCGCGGTCAGCGCCGAATTCGCCGGGCGCGGAGTGCGTTTCGAGCAGCCCATCTCATGCTTCGCCGGAGAGACCTCGGTAGTGACGGACCAGGGTTGCCGCCCGATTTCGGAACTCGCAGGTGGCATGCACACCTTGCTCACGGAGGGCGGCAAGTGGGTGAAGGCGCCCGTCGCGTCCTTCGGGCATCAGCCACTATGGGAAGTAGTCATTGGCCGCTACGGACAAGAGCGCACGATTCGCGCGACGGCCGAGCACCGCTGGCTTCTTCGACCAAAGGTGGCACATAACCGTACCGAGGCAATCACTTCGGGCCTCCGTGCCGGAGACCGCCTTGCCTACGTTTTCCCGAAGCGCCCGGATGACCTCCAACCGTCTCGGGAAGGAATTGCTCGCGGCTTCGTGTTCGGCGACGGCACCATCTCTGGTGACGCGCTGGCTTGTGCCATCTTCTATGGGTGGAAGGACATGGCACTACTGCCCTACTTCGACAGCCTCGAGCGCCTACGGACCTATTACTACCTGTACTCGGGCGACACAGCGCGGAAGACCTACGTGAAGTTGAACGAGGTTGCGCAACTTCGGGAGCAGGGCCACAACGTACAGGCGTACAAGCGGCTCGGCGGACTTCCGCGCGAGTGGAAGCGCGAGTACCCGGCACTCGACGGATCCGCTTCCGATCTGTACGGCTGGCTCGCGGGCTACTTCGCGGCAGACGGAGAGGTCGGTAAGACCGGCCGCCCGGCCATCTGGTCTGCCAATCGCGAGGATCTCGAATTCTTCAAGACTGCGTGCGACGTACTCGGCATCTGGACCCTCCCGATTCGGAGAAAGACACGCGAAGGGTTCGGCCGGTCCGAGTCCGACATGTTCGTGATGGGCGTCTCACGCAGTGACCTGACTCCCGAGTTCTTTGTGCATGCACAGCACCGCTCGCGGTGGGCTGCTAACAGCCGGGCTGTCGAGCGACGCGGATGGACAGTTCGTTCGGTGAGGCCCACTGCGGATGTGGCAGAGGTATTCTGCGCTGTCGTGGAGGTCACCCACTCCTTCGCCCTCGAGGGCAACATCCTTACCGGAAACTGCCACCACAACTATGTGGCGGAGGAGATCATCGACGGTGTGCCGATGCTGGTGACCCGTAAGGGCGCCGTGCGCGCGGGCGAAGGCGATCTCGCGCTGATTCCCGGCTCGATGGGTACCCGCTCGTATGTGGTGCGCGGCAAGGGAAATCCGGCTTCGTTCCAATCGGCCTCGCATGGCGCGGGACGGCGGATGAGCCGCAACGCGGCCAAGAAGCAGTTCACCGTAGCCGATCTCATCGCCCAGACCGAGGGCGTCGAGTCGCGCAAGGACGCGGGCGTGGTGGACGAGATCCCCGCCGCGTACAAGGACATCGACGAGGTCATCGCGGCGCAGCGCGACCTGGTCGACGTCGTCGCGACGCTGCACCAGGTGCTGTGCGTCAAGGGATGACGGCCGCGTAGCTTCGCGCCGGGCGATCACGTTCGCCCGGCGCGGATTCCCGCGTTCACCGCCGCAGACCGTACCGATCGGTCTGGATTCCGTGCCGCTCTTCTCGATACCATCGGATATGCCCTGGCGGCCCTCGTTCTTCTCACCTGCCCCGGAATCGGACTCGGCAGCGGGTCCGCCGGAGATCGCCGGTGTACGCCGCTCGTTCGTCACCGCGCGCGACGTCCGCTTCCACGTCACCGAGGCGGGTCCTGCGGACGGACGTCCCGTGCTCGCGCTGCACGGTTGGCCACAGCACCATTACGCGTACCGCCACCTGCTCGCCGATCCACCGGACGGACTGCGGATCATCGCGCCGGACCTGCCCGGGTACGGCTGGTCCGGTCCCCCGCCACACCGGTGGGCCAAGGAGGACGTCGCCTCCGACCTGCTGGCGCTGCTGGACGTGCTCGGCCTCGACCGCGCCCTACTGGTCGGGCACGACTGGGGCGGCTACGTAGGTCACCTGCTCGTCCTGCGGGCGCCGGAACGATTCGACGCGCTCCTGGCGCTGAATATCGCCCACCCGTGGCAGACGCCGCGCGGTTTCCTCCCACACGCGTGGCGGTTCCTGCTCTACCAACCACCGATCGCCGCGTTCGGCACCTACCTGCACCAACGCACTCGATTCCTGGAACAGCTCATCTTCGCCGGTGCCGTACGCAACCGCGAGGAGTTCGGACCCGAGGTCATCCACGCGTATGCCGACCGCTTCCTCGACCCGGTCTGCGCCCGCGCCGCGACCGACACATATCGCACTTTCCTACTGCGCGAAGTTCCGCACGCGGCCGGGCGCGGCGAGCAACGCCGCGCAACCGTACCGATCCGGACCCTGTTCGGTGTCGAGGACGCCGCGATCCATCCCGCGCTCGCCGCCGAACGAACCGCGCGAGCCGACGACTACCGCCTGGAACTGGTCGAGAACTGCGGCCACTTCATCGCCGAGGAACGGCCGGACCTGGTCCGGGCTCAACTGGTCGAGCTGGCGGCTACCCCGCGACCCGATTGAGCGCGGTCATCGCCCTCGCTGGTCCCGGCGAGGCGCACGCAGCGACGGACCTGTGGAGCCCGGCCGCCCACTGACCGGGCCAAAGCCCAGCGACTGAACCCGGTCGCAAACAACTAATCCGAAGCCGATCAAACCGCCACATCAACAGGGCGAAAGATCCGGTAGCTACGGTGCTAACTCATCGACAGATGGAGTACGGACCCGAGTGCGTAGGCGATGTGGACTGCCTCGTTCCCGTTGACGCGGCCGAACCCGTAATCGTCATTGTGCCCATCTTCGTCGTATGCGACGCCGCCGATCTTGTCTGCCGAATCACGCATGATCTGTTGCAGTTCATCGCGCATCAGACCAAGGTTCAACGACAAAGCCAGGGCAGCGCATCCAGCAGCACACGGCGCGGCGAAGCTCGTACCGGTGGAGAATCCGTAACCGCCGTTTGATCGCGTACTCAGTACGTCGACACCTGGAGCGATCAATTCGACGGCGGGGCCGCGGGCCGCATTATCCTCGAGATCATTTCGAGTCGATCGGACAACGGCGATCACATCCGGATGGGAGACGACTTCGTCCTGCATGACGTCAACGTCATTACCGTTGCTGGCGGCCCAGAATATCGTCAGTCCCCGGCCGGACCGGCCGCTGCCACCCGCGAATTGGAGCGCCAGATCCAACGTGTCGGTCAGATCCCAATCGGCCCCGTTCGGCCCGAGACTCGAGACCAGAACGTCAGCTCCGGTATCAGGGTCTGCTCCCGGGACTTCCATGGATGGGTCGGCGGCATAGGATACCGCACGCGCCAACGTAATCTGTGTGTCTACTTGGTCATTCAAGCACGCGACGAGCATCAGTTCGCATTCGGGCGCGGCGCCGCAGCCGCCGGCGCCGTTGTTCTGTCGTGCACCCGCCAGGCCTGCGCAGAACGTGCCATGATTCGTACTCGGCATCCCGACGGTGCCCTGGGTGAATGTCGCGGGATCGCTCCCGGATGCGGTGTAGAAGCCGGATTCCCCCACGACACCGGCAGCCAGATCCGCATGGTTGGCGTTGAAACCATTGTCGATCACAGCGATGCGGATACCTGCACCACGTGTGTTGTCCCAGGCTTCTTCCGCGCTGACGTCGGCGCCGGCGAGCCCACCATTCTGTCCGGTATTAGACCATTGCCATTGGTCACTGTACCGAGGATCCGTGGGCGTCAAGCGAGGCGGTATGTGCTCTATGAACGCGGGTTCGGCAAAAAGGAACCGTGGATCGTCGTGCAGGCGTACCGAGGCGGCCAGAGAGTCTTCCTGTGTCCCGGCATCCGCCTCGAACAGATTCGAGGCGAAACGAAGCCGGCCCCGAACACGAAGCCCGACATCTCTCAAGATGGCTTCGGCTCGGTCTTCAGCGAATTCGTCCTTGATGCGAACACTGAGACGCTTCGTCGCAATTCCGAATCTACCGTTCGGCCGCCTGACCACGACACCGACGTCAGAGGCGTCCGGCAGGGGATCGCCTCGGTCCAAGGAACGCGATACATCGGTAGTAGGCTGAATGAACAGCCAGTTCGCATTGTGAAATGCCTGCAGTACGTCGTCGTCCATGTCCACCCGCGCCCCTGTCCCGAACCGAGCCTGGTCTGGCAGGTTGCCGCGTGCATCGGCTACGATCCGGACAGCTACGACGTCATCCAGGACTTCGACCGACTTTTGCCTGCCTCGCGAGAAGTAGTTCCGGATCACAGCTCGCTCCTCTCCGTGCAGGGCAAATATCAATGGCTCTATTATTTCCGTCGCCGCATGGATCCGCAATAGAGTGCTGCTCAGTAGACCGGGCGTGGTGCTGCGCAGCATGCACGGGCCCGGGAATATTCCTGGATAACTGTGCACTGCGGGGAACAATGGAAGATAGTATCTTCACATTTTAGGTACGGCAGTTCCGTCCCATCAGGGCGACATCTCCGACAGGCCTGTTGCTCGGGCGGGCCGGAACGACGCGGCCACCCCTCCGTGAGCGAAACAATTCGGAACAAGGTGTGCGGAACTTCTGGACAGACCGGGGATGGCGGGTGTCTACTAGCTATATAGGCCACTCCCCAGGAGCAACACCAGTGGCGACAATGGAGGACAGCCTCTTCACATTTCCGCCCAGTCCGCCGTGTCAGGGCGATATCTCCGTGGGCCACCGCTCGTCGGGGTTCGACCCAGCAACACAGCAACGGGCGAGAGAAATCCATCTGAAATAGAAGTGCAGGGCTCCTGGCCAGACCAGATAAATCTGCCGGCCCTGGGCCGCACTAAGGGGTGCAATAATGGATGACAATGGCAATCTCTCAAATTCGTTGGAGCAGTTTCGCAGCAACCCGGCCCTTGTCGATTTTGTGTCGCCGCTTCCGGCGGTGACCGCGTCACGAGGCGCGGAGCTCGGCCAGACGGCCGAGCGGTTCGGCAAACTCGTCGCCGGTGCGGGCATCCGAACCACAGTGCATTTCGGCGTGGTTCCATCCGACGGGAACGGAAGCGTCCGCTCGTGGACGTTGGATTCGGCGGGCAAGACGTGCACGGTCAGTGAAGAGCGGATCCAGGAGCCCGACCTCGAGGTGCTCGCGACCGAGGAAACGTGGCGAGGGCTGACGGAGGGTGCACTCTCGCCGTTAGAGGCTTTCGGCAAAGGGGACATGCGCGTCATTGGCGACATCCGCGTGGCCCGGCAACTGGTCCGGGCGCTCCGGCGCAGCAAGCAGTAGATCCAGCGATAATCGGAAGGTCAGCAGCATGGCGGAAAAATCCGGCACAGTGATCTGTGTCCAAGCCCAAGAAGGCGCCGGCTTTACGACGATCAAGGATGCAGCGGGTACACAGGAGGCCTTCATACTCTGGATGAACTCGTTGCCCACGGCTTCCGAGCGCGTCACGCACAGTATGTGGGTGACGTTGTTGCGAGAAGCATTCGCCACGGGGCGACCTGTGACCGTCTTCCATCCCGACGATAACGCGAACGTCACCTCCGTCCAGCTAGGAGGTTAGCCCGCGGCCGACGTGTCGGGCAGATTGATTTCCATCCGGCAAGTCGGCCGAGGACCCCGTTGCGAGAGATACTTCAGATGGTCGAACAACCGACAATCTTTCATGTCGAGATCGTGGCCGATACCTTGGCCGCCCTGAAGGCCTTTACCGACGAGATCCAGCCGGATCTCGGCTGTCGAGCAGTTGCGCGGAAGCGCGAGGGCCAATTTGTCGCAGATGCCTATATGCCTGAGGTGCAGCTCGAAGTTGCCCGAGCCGCCCGTACCGCCCACGCTATAGTTTTGCGCGTCGTGGAGAATTCGACCGAAGTCGGGTTGCGTCGGCAGGAAGATGTCGGACAGGGCAACCGATATGCGACCAGCGGAAATGTTCCTCGCGGCCTCGGACGCAAGGAGTGAACTGATGTGGCATATCTCAACGTCGATGAAATAGAATCTGCGCTGCAGAATTTGGCCGCCGCATACCCATCGACCACGAAGCTGATCACAGCTCCACACGCCACACATGAAGGACGTTCCAGCCACGTCCTCATGCTGGGTACGACACTGAACGCCGAGTGCGACGGCGTGCTGATGCTCGGCGGTGTACACGCGCGTGAGTGGGTTCCACCCGACGCCCTGATTTCTCTGGCGGCGGACCTCCTCGAAGCATTCGACCTCGGAACAGGGCTCGGATACGGCGGCAAGAGTTTCACAGCAAACGAGATTCGCCACGTGCTCGAGGGTGTGAAAATACTCGTCTACCCCTGCGTGAACCCGGACGGACGCCACTTCAGCCAAACAGTTGATTCGCAATGGCGGAAGAATCGCAGGCCACACCCAACAGGTGGCGGATGCATAGGCGTGGATATCAACCGCAACTTTGACTTCCTGTGGGACCACCTGACTAAATTTGCCGCAGACTCGGGAGTCAACACGTCCGCCGATCCGTGCAATGCGGCGGTATATCGTGGGCCTGTTCCGGAGTCGGAACCCGAGACGCGGAATGTTGCCTGGCTGCTGGACGCCGATCCCCAAATCCGCTGGCACGTGGATGTACACAGTGCCGTACCCGTCATCCTACATAGTTGGGGTAGCGACGACAATCAGACGGCGCATCCGTCTCAGAGCTTCCGCAACAACGCGTTCGATCATGTACGCGGCCGCGGAAACGACACCGCATACGGCGAGTACATTCCTTTGGTCGATCTCGACATCATCACCTTGTCGTCCGTCCAAATGGACAAGGCCATCGCGGCGGTTCGGGGCGACAACTACGGTGTCGCCCAGGGATTCGGCCTGTACCCCACGTCAGGCGCCAGCGATGACTACGCCTACAGCCGCAATTTCGCCGACACCGCCAAGCCTCGGGTCTACGCGTTCACAGTCGAATGCGGCCACAGTTTTCAGCCGATGTGGACCGAGGCCGAAGATGTCATCCGAGAGGTCTCCGCTGGACTGATCGCTTTCTGCCTTCAAGCTGCCGATCACGCTACGGCAACTTGGCTGGAATCCGTCCTTCACCTACACATGAGCTAACTCAGCATGCACCGGACCACGGCATCGCCGCCGAACCTCTCGCCACTGGGGTGCTGTCGGCTGGGGCACGGCGTCGTGTGTCGGTGGCCTCGGGCACGATGGTGCGCATGACCACGGCGACCGATGTCTCTTCGATCGACCTCAGTGGCCCGGACCTGCGCGCGCATGCCGAGCAGCTGCTGCGCGAATTGGCCGGGCCCGATGCGCGGCTGCGCGAGGATCAGTGGACCGCCATCGAGGCGCTGGTGGTGCGGGGGCGCAGGGCGCTGGTGGTGCAGCGCACCGGCTGGGGCAAATCGGCGGTGTACTTCATCGCCGCGAAACTGCTGCGCGGGGGCGGTCGCGGGCCGACGGTCATCGTGTCGCCGCTGCTGGCGCTGATGCGCAACCAGGTGGCTGCCGCGCAGCGCGCCGGGGTGGTCGCCGCCACCATCAACTCGGGCAATGTGACCGAATGGGACGAGATCCACGCGCAAGTCGCCGCCGGCGCGGTCGATGTGCTGCTGGTCAGCCCGGAGCGGCTGAACAACCCGGATTTCCGGGACCAGGTGCTGCCCGCGCTCGCGGCCGACGCGGGGCTGGTGGTGATCGATGAAGCGCACTGCGTCTCGGACTGGGGCCATGACTTCCGCCCGGATTACCGCCGAATCCGGACCCTGATCGCCGATCTCGGTGCCGATGTGCCGGTACTCGCGACCACCGCGACCGCCAACGACCGGGTGGTCACCGACGTCGCCACCCAGATCGGCACCGACACCCTGGTGCTGCGCGGCACGCTGGATCGCGAGTCGCTGCACCTGTCGGTGGTCCGTTTCGACGACGCCGTGGAACGCACCGCTTGGCTCAGCGGTCACCTGCACCGGCTGCCCGGCTCCGGCATCGTCTACAGCCTCACCGTCGCCGCCGCGCACGATCTGGCCGACGTATTGAACTCGCACGGCCACAACGTTGCCGCCTACACCGGCCAAACCGACTCCGCCGAACGCGAGGCGCTGGAGGCCGCGTTGCTGAACAACGAGGTGAAGGCGCTCATCGCCACCTCCGCGCTGGGCATGGGATTCGACAAACCCGACCTCGGATTCGTGGTGCACGTCGGCGCGCCCTCCTCGCCCATCGCCTACTACCAGCAGGTGGGACGCGCCGGGCGTGGCACCGATCGCGCGGAGGTGGTCCTGCTCCCCGGCCCCGAGGACACGCGGATCTGGAGTTACTTCGCCTCGGTCGCGTTTCCGCGCGAGCACATCGTGCGGGCGGTGCTCGACGCCCTGGACCCCGACCGGGCGCTGTCCACCGCGGCGTTGGAGCCGCTGGTCGAGCTGAACCGCTCCCGGTTGGAGATGGTGCTGAAGGTACTCGACGTGGACGGCGCGGTGCGCCGGGTCCGCGGCGGCTGGATCGCCACCGGTCAGCCCTGGACTTACGACACCGAACGCTACGAGCGCTTGTCCGTCGCGCGCGAGGCCGAACAGCAAGCCATGATCGACTACCAGTCGACCTCGGACTGCCGGATGGACTTCCTCCGCCGCCAGCTCGACGACCCCGGACTGCCCGCCGACTCCGCGGCCGCACCCGGCTGCGGCCGCTGCGACAACTGCACCGGCACCCGGCCCGATCGCACCGTCGCCGCTGATGCCGTCGCGGCGACCAGGGCTCGTCTCGACCGTCCCGGCATAGATCTCGCGCCGCGCAAACAGTGGCCCACCGGCATGGCAAAACTCGGAATCTCTCTGTCCGGCAAGATCTCCGGTGGCGCCGAGACCGGTCGCGTACTCGGCAGGCTGACCGACCTCGGCTGGGGGCAGCGCCTGCGAACACTGCTCGACGGCCCGGACGCCCCCGTTCCCGACGCGGTCTTCGACGCCTGCATCGCCGTTCTGCGCGAATGGGATTGGGCAACCCGCCCCACGTCGGTACTCGCGCTGGAATCCGGACGTCATCCGGTGCTCACCGCGAGCCTCGCCGCGCGGCTCGCCGAGGTGGGCCGCCTGCGAGACCTCGGCACCCTGCGCACCCGCCCGGACCGGCCGCCGGTCTCCGCCGCGAACTCCGCCCATCGCGTCGCAGGACTGTTCGACTCGTGGGAAGTCCCCGACCTCACCGCGATATCGGACCCGATCCTGCTCGTGGACGCCATCACCGACACCGGCTGGACATTCACCGTCGCCGCCCACGCACTGCGCTCGGCAGGAGCCGACGCGGTCCTGCCGTTCGCGCTGGCCACGCTGACGTAGCGGAGGCGTGTCGCGGGACATCGGCCGGTCATGTGTGACCGCGACATGGGTTCTCGCAGCGCAGCCCCCGGCATCGCGGCGAAGGTGACCAGCCGGATTACCGGTGGGCTGCTGACATGTGCTGATCATGGCTTACGCCGTGAGCGCGGCGAGCCTCACCGGTAGTTTCTTCCGCTCTGTCCCATATTCTGGACAGACCCGTGATCTCGCAGAAATCTGAGCGGCTTCCCGTAGAGCGTCGCGCAAAGTGCGCACATCGCGGAGAAATGCCGCAGGCCCAGCCCGTAAGGGGGTGGGCCTGCGGGCGTTCGGTGTCACCGTTCGGCCGCCGCGGAGTCGGGCAAGCCTACGAAGAATTCGGCGAGCACGGCGTTGTCGGCATAGGCGAGTTCGGTTGTGGCTGCTTCATGTTCGGTGAACCAGCCAAGTCGCTGACCTTCGGTGAGTTCCACCTCCTCGATTTCGATGTCGGTGTGGGCAAAGAAGGTGTGCTCGATGCCGAAGTCACGTTCGTGGGTGACGAAGTGTTCGACTTGGTCGGGGTTGAGTTCGACGCCGATTTCTTCTTCGATCTCGCGGAGGATGCACTGTTTGGGCTCCTCACCTTCTTCGAGCATCCCGCCCAGTAGTGCCCACTTGTTCGGGAAGGGGATGTGGGCGAAATCGTCGCGCAGGTACATGAGTACTTCGCGGCGGTCGTTGAGCAGGATGATCTGGGTGCCTTCACGTGTCAAGGTCGGTGCCTTTCAGCGTTGGTAGGCCGTTGCGAGTTTGGTGACTGCGGCGGCTACGTCGTGGGCATCGGTGTCGGTCATCTTCGGATACAGCGGCAGCGAGATGATGCGGTTCGAAATGTTGCGGGCGACCGGGAGCGCATCGGGGTCGATGCGGTAGGTCCGCTGATAGTACGGCTGAAGGTGCAGGGAGTTGAAGTGGATGCCGGTGCTGATGCCCTCGGCTTTCAGCGCGGCGATGAACTCGTCGCGGGTCACGGTGAGCCGGTCTAGGTCCAGCAGGATCACATACAGGTGGTGGGCGTGGCGCACCTTGGGCCGCCGTGCCAGCGGGGTGACCGCAGCCAGATCGGCGAAGTGCTCGTCGTAGATTCCGGCGTAGCGGGCGCGGGTGGCAATGAAGCGATCCAGGCGTGGAAGCTGGTGCAGTCCAAGCGATGCCGCGATATCGGGCATGTTGTATTTGTAGCCCGGTTCGTGGAGCTGCCAGTGTGGTGAGCCGGTGATCGAGTGCCGTTTCCAGGCGTCGCGGCTGATGCCGTGCATACTCAACGAACGGGCGCGGTCGGCGATCTGCTCATCATCGGTGACCAGCAGCCCACCTTCCCCGCAGACGAGGTTCTTGGTGGCGTAGAACGAGAACGCCGTCGCGGTTGAGAGTTGCCCGATCATGTGGCCTTTGTACTCGGCGCCGATGGCGTGCGCGGCATCCTCGAGTATCACCAGGCCGTATTCGTCAGCGATCTCGCGGAGCGCGTCCATGTCGCAGGGCTGTCCGGCCATGTGCACCGGCAGAATCACCTTGGTCTTCGGGGTGATCGCGGCGCGAACCGCATTGGGATCGATGTTGAGGGTGTCAGGTTCGATGTCAGTGAATACCGGTGTCGCGCCGAGGTGGACGATGACGTTGGCGGTCGCGGGCCAAGTGATGGGCGTGGTGATCACCTCGTCGCCGGGGCTGATCCCGGCGGCGGCGAGCCCGATGTGCAGGGCTCCGGTGCAGGAATTTGTGGCGATGGCGTGTGCCACGCCGAGGTAGTCGGCGCACATCTGCTCGAACTTCTTCGACTTCGGTCCGGTGGTCAGCCAACCCGAGCGCAGGGTGTCGAGCACTTCGGCCTCTTCAGCGTCGCCGAGCTGAGGCAGCGCGAACGGCAACGCCTGCTGCCGCACAGGGTCGCCGCCGGAGATCGCAGGGGTGATCAGCAGCTGCTTCAGGGTGGCCGCGGTAGAGAACCGGGAATGCCCGGCTTCGGCTAGCCGTCCGGGTGCTTCGAGGTAGCGGCGGACCTCCGTGATGGCATCGGCCACGGTGTAGCTCCGGGTGAATCCGGTGTCGGTTGTGAACAGCTCACCGTTGACCTGGTAGCTGCGCGCATCGGGTGTGCCACCGCGCAATTGGACGGGGATACCGTCGAATTCCCTGCTGACCAGCTCGGCGAGATCCCGCACCCGCAGGTTCTCCCCGACCACGTTGTAGGCCGGGTGTGCGATGTCGTCGTCGGGCAACTGCAGGCAGGTGATGAATGCACGCACCGCGTCACGGACGTGCAGGAATGGCCGCCACTGGGTGCCATCGCCGTCCACACTGATTTTGCCCTTGGTCAGGGCGTGGTAGGTCATGGTGTGCACGGCCAGATCGAACCGCATCCGCGGGGAGACACCGAACAGCGTTCCCAGGCGCAGCGACAATGTCCGGAAACCCGCAGTTTCGGCGCGGCGGATGGCTTGCTCAGCAGCGGCTTTCGACCTCGCGTACTCCGACAGGGGCGCGATCTCGCTGGTTTCGTCCAGCAGTTGGTCGCTGGCACCGTAGATTCCGCAGGTCGAGGCGTGCAGGAACCGGCGTGCCCCCGCGTCGCGGGCGAATTCGGCCAGCCGGACCGCAGCCTTTTCGTTCACTGCCGTTGTCCATCGCGGGTTCAGCTCTCCCGCTGGGTCGTTGCTTATCGCGGCAACCGCGATCACCGCGTCAACTCCGTCGAGCAGGTCCGGTCGGAGGTGGCGTACATCGCTGCGGTGAATCCTCAGGTCGGGATGGTCGGCGTGATCGGCGAGCACGTCCCCGAAGTAGAACGCATCCACTGCGGTCACGGTGTGGCCGCGTTTGAGCAGTTCGGGTACCAGGACCGAGCCAAGGTAGCCGCCTGCGCCTGTGACCAGGATGTTCTGCATCTCGATGTTTCCTTTCACCAGTGGTTTTCGGTGGACTCAGTCCTCGCCATCGGTGTCGGCGAGGTACTTCTCGGCGCGGGGATCCGGCACCGCGTGACCGGCGGCGATGAGCACGCGGAACGCGGACTTCTTACGCGCGCAGATATCGGCGCCGCAGAGCCGGTGCTGTTGCATCACGACGTGCGCCTCATCGACGCTGAATGGCGTGCCGGGTGCTTCGTGTGTCCAGCTGATCGGCCAAACCCCAGTCGCCGCACCATGTTTCGGCGGCTCAGGTGGCTCGTCCTCGATCCGCTGCTTGATTTCGGTGACACTGCGGCCGGTTGGCCGCGCTGAACAGAAGTGCGTGAGCGCACCGACGGTGACAAGGCCCGTAACGAGCACGCCGACGGAGATCAGGACTATCGCCTGCCAGGGCTGCATCAGCGGTTCACCTCGCCTCGCTTGGGTGTCATGGCCTTCAGGACACCGGGTGAGTCACGATGTGAGCGAGGTGATCACCTGAGTTCTCACAACCCCTCACCCACCGGCCGCCGGTGAGCTACCGTGACGAAAACACTCGCATTCGCGGCTCGAGGGGTGGGGCTGATGAGCGGTCCGGACGATGACAGACGGGCATTGGGTGCCGTGCTGGCACGGCTGCGAACCTCGGCCGGGCTCACCCAAGAGGCGGTGGCACATCGGTGCGTAGTGTCCCGGACCTACATTTCGCACGCCGAAGCCGGAAGGCAGCTCCCAGGCCGTAAGTTCTGGGAAGTCGCCGACGAGGCGGTGCGCGCTGACGGTGCGCTGGTGGCTGCCTACGACGCCTACACCGGCACACGGCAACAGAGCAGGACACTCGGGGCCGGTATGTCCGCCATCCGCTCCGTCCTGCCGGTTGTCGACCTAAACTCCATGCTCGACACCGATTTGAAGGCGTGGTTGGACATGAACCGACGCGAAATGCTCGAATTTCTCGCCGTCGCGGGAACACTCCCGGCCGCTGCGCTGCTGGCAGGGCTCGAACGCGGCACCGGCGGGCACGTGGCCCGCGGGCTGCCGGTGAAGCTCGACGCCGCCGCCATCGACCAGATCGAAACCGTGCTTGATGCTGTTGGCCGCCAGTACGAGGCGTTCGGCCCGAAAGCCGTGCTCGCTGTCCGCCAAGGCCAAGCAGACTTGGTGGACGCGCTGCTGCCTGACTGCCCTTCCCCCCTTCGGCCGCGGCTGCTGTCGGTGCGGGCATCGCTGGCGCGGTCTTTGGGCTGGCAGTCGTATGACGCGGGCGATCTGCGCATGGCGGGCCACCACTACGAGCTGGCCCGCAACGCCGCACACGAAGCCGCCAACCCATCGTTGACGGCGCTGGTGCTGTGCAACATGTCCCTCGCTGCGACCCGTGGCGGGCGGCCCGGGGTCGGCGTCGACCACGCCATGGCCGCCGCCTACTGGGCCGACCGCAGCGACGACCGATACCTGCTCGCTTATGCCCGCGATATGGCCGCCGAGGCGCACGCCGAACTCCGCCAGGCCCACGAATGCCGCACAGCGCTGGACGAGGCCCGCGAAATCATCGAGAGGGCGGCATACACACACCTGCCCACCTACGTGTACGACCCCGCCCTGAACGCGGGATTCGCGGCCGAATGCCTGATCAAGCTCGGCGTCGGCAACCACGCTGTCACCGCCGCCAACCGATGCGTGGAACTCATCGACCCGGCCTTCGCACTCTCACGCGGATTCGCCGATGTGGGCCTGGGCACAGCACTGTGCCTGATCGGCGAAGCCGACGAAGCCGCGCGCATCATCGCCCGCACCGCCGACACCGCCCTCACCCACGGCTCCGCCCGCCTCACCAGCGAAGTCCGCGCTGCCCGCGACACCATCAGCCACACCGCACCCGGCTCGGCCAGCCTGCGCGAACTCGACACCAAACTCACCGCCCACGGTCTCGCCTGACCAGCCGGCGGGCCCACCTGCGGTCTTGCTGACGCACAGGGTGGCTGCGGGAAATGCGGTCGCACTGCGCACACTCAGAGACTCAAGGTCGCCCGTAGCCGCGCATCGAGGGATTCCGTCTCGGACGGTGTCAGCACGCCGAGGTATTCGCTGAGCCAGGGCCGGTAGGCGCGGTGGAGTTCGAGGGTGTCGGCCCAGCCGTGGTCGGTCTTGGTGGCCAGCACGTGGCACGGGTCGGCGTCGCGCAAGGGGATGACGTGCAGCCAGGGGTAGCGCGAGGTGATCACCGCCGAATCGGACACCAGCACGACCGTCATGCGCCGTGGGAACGGCGTGCCGTCGCTGAGTGTCGGGGCATAACGCCAGATTTCACCGCGTCTCATGCTCTGTCGCCTTCGGCGTGAGCGGGCCCTGCCTGGTGACGCGAACTGGGCCGGGCGCTCATGCCGCGCCGCTGGCGTCGTCTTCGGCGGCCTTGGTGAGCGTCACGTCGTCGTACGCGGCGGCCAGCTCGGCCTCCTCGTCGATGATCAGCGCGGTCAGACTGTCGTGCACGATCGTGGTGCGCACCGCGGCATTGATCACCGAGGACAAGCTGCGGTTCTGGCGATCGGCGGCCTCCCTGACCCATTCCGCCACCTGAGGATCCAACGTGACGGTCACGCGCGTCGCCTTGCTCATACCCGTATGCATACCAGAACGGCGCAACAACCATGCCCGGTTCGCCGCATTGGTTCATACGGCGGCGGCGCCTTCAATCCGGCCGCACGAACTGCCACGCCTCGGCCCGCTCGTTGTTCGGACGGACTTCCGTCCCGGCTGCACCCTTATGCGTCGTCTCTGTGTCCGCCCGCGCAGGGCCACAAAGCCGCTAGCTCTGCGGGCTGGAATCGAAGTTGCCGACTTCCGCCCCGTCCGTTCGGCGGCGCGCGATACGGGTCTGCCTGCCACCTGGCTCGGCCCGGCGCGTGCGGTGCACCGGACTACATCCGGCCGCGCCCGTTAAGGTCGACATGTGGCCCGCAAATCCGCTGCGTCGGCAATCGAACTCGAGGTCGGCGACCACACGATTCGCATCTCCAACCCGGACCGGGTCTACTTCCCGGAATCCGGCACGACCAAGCTCGACTTGGTGCGGTACTACCTCAGCGTCGGGGACGGCATCGTCAACGCGCTGCGCGACCGGCCGTGCATGCTGCACCGGTTTCCGAAGGGACTGGCCGGTGACAAGGTGCATCAGAAGCGGTTGCCCGCGGGCGCGCCGGACTGGATTCCGACTGTGCGCGTGTACTTCCCGCGCTACGGCAGGCATGCCGACGAACTCTGCGTCGAGAAGCTCGAAGATGTCATTTGGGCGGTGCAGATGTCGACCGTCGAGTTCCATCCGTGGAACTCCCGTGCCGCCGACACCGAGCGTCCCGACGAGTGGCGCATCGACCTCGACCCGATGCCGCACTGCCCGTGGCCGCGGGTGCAGCGCGTGGCGGGTGTCGTGCAGGAACTACTCGACGAGCTCGGCGCCGTCGGCTGGCCGAAGACCTCCGGCGGCAAGGGACTGCACGTGTACGTCCGGATCGCACCGAACTGGGGATTCCAAGAGGTGCGGCGCGCGGCGCTCGCCTTCGCCCACGAGGTGGAACGCCGCGCACCGGATGACGTGACCACCACGTGGTGGCGTCGCGACCGCGACCCGGCAATGCTTTTCGTCGACTACAACCAGAACGCGCGCGACCACACGATCGCCGCCGCCTACTCGGTGCGCGGCAACCCCGCCGCCACGGTCTCCACCCCGGTGCGCTGGGAAGAGATTCCCGACATCAATCCGCGCGACTTCACCATCTCCACCGTCCCCGCCCGCTTCGCCGAGCTCGGCGACCTGCACGCGGGCATCGACGACGCGGTGTTCCACCTGGATCGGCTGCTCGAGTGGGCGGACCGGGACAAGGTGGACGCGGAGTTGGACGAGCAAACGGATCGAGACGAGAACTAGCGCCGTGTTGGACGGACACCCCACTCCGCCGTCACGCGGCGGTGCTACGGTCGGCAACGGCGAGCCCGACCGCCGTTCGTCCCCGCGCGACCACGTCGTACTGGACTGAAGGAGGTCTATTCATGAGCGTACCGATCGCCATCGGGCCGACCGACCCTCCTCCCACGCTGGTGGAGAAGGCGGTACTGGAGGCGGGCGCCGCGATCTCCGAGTTCGACGAGGCGCGCGGACTGATCTGGGTGGGCGGACCTGGTGAGTTCCCGGACGAGTTGCCCGCATCCCTGGAATGGGTGCAGCTGTCGGCCGCCGGTATCGAGGACTGGTTCACCGCCGGCATCTTCGCCAAGCATCCGGACATCCGATTCACTTCCGCCGCAGGCGCTTTCGCGGCCAGCGTGGCCGAGCACGCGCTCATGCTGCTGCTCGCCGGTGTCCGCTACCTGCCGGAGCACCTGCGCGCGGCGGGCTGGCGTCAACAGGACTTCTTCCCGCACGTCGGTACGCTGCGCGGCAAGACGGTGACCATCGTCGGTGCGGGCGGCATCGGGCGGGCGCTGATTCCGATGCTGATCCCGCTCGGCGCGCACATCATCGCGGTGAACCGCAGCGGTCATCCGGTCACCGGCCCCGGCATTCCGGACACCGTCGAGACGATTTCCGCCGACCATATCGGCCGGATCTGGCCGCGTACCGATCACGTGGTCATCGCCGCGCCTGCCACGCCCGCCACCAGGCATCTGCTCGGCGCGGACGAACTCGCCCGGCTCAAGCCGTCGTCCTGGATCGTCAACGTCGCCCGCGGCAGCCTGATCGACACCGACGCGCTGGTTGCCGCGCTGGCCTCGGGCGCGATCGGCGGCGCCGGGCTGGACGTCACCGATCCCGAACCGCTGCCGGACGGCCATCCGCTCTGGGTGCTGCCGAATTCCATTGTCACGCCACATGATTCGAATCCGCCGCAGCTGCGGTTGGCGGCATTCGCCGATCACGTCGGCGCCAATGTCCAGCGCTTCGCCACCGGACGCCCGCTGCTGGCGCCGATCGATCGCGATCGCGGGTACTGAGCAGGAACGGGCCAGGGGTCGCAGGCACCCACGCCGAGGCCGGAACCAGGAGTCACCTGCGGTGACCCAGCGTTCAGCCAGCCAGTGCGCGGCTGAGAAATTCCTCGACGACCTCGCTCTCGGCGTTCGCGTAGTGCTGGACGAACCTCCACTCACGCTGGGCCAATTCCCTTTTGGTCCGCTCGTAGAGCTCGCGGTCGTCGTCGTGAGTGCGCAACCATTCACGGAACGCCAGAATCCGCTCGATTTCCGGTGCTCCCGACTCCAGTGAGAACACGTGGAGATTTACGCTCCACCGCGCACCGTCCTCCACGCGCCGGATGAGACAGCGATGCTGGTGCCAGTCCGGCTCGCGGATGATCAGCCTTTCTGTAATGTGCCATTGACAACTGGCACATTCATGGCTGATTCTGAACGCATGACAAGGTCAACGAGGACCTCGGCTCCCGGTGTTCCCGCCGTGCCCTCCCCGCGTGCCACCGTGGCCGCGGCCGCAGCCCGGATCAGCTTGCGCCCGCTGAACTGCGCAATTCCGATGAACGCGGCCGGCGTCTGGTTCGCCCGCAAACTCATCGCCACCGTGATGGCCATCGGCGGTCCCGTTCCGCCGGGTACTTCCGTCACGCGGATCCGGTCCGGAACGGTGCGCGGCGAATGGGTCACAGCGGCCGGTGTGCCTTTCGGCTCGCAGGCGATCTACTACATTCACGGCAGCGGCTACGTGATCTGCTCGGCCCGCACGCACCGTGGTCTCGCTGCCCGGCTGTCGAAGCAGACCGGCCTGCCGGTCTTTCTCACCGACTACCGGCTCGCGCCCGAGCACCGGTTCCCTGCCGCGGCCGACGACGTCGAGGCAGGCTACCGCTGGCTGCTCGACCGGGGCATCGCCGCCGAAGGCGTGGTGATCGCCTGCGATTCCGCGGGCGGGCATCTCGCCCTGGACCTGCTGGTCGAAAACAGCCGCCGCGGCAGGCCGCAACCCGCCGCGGTCGCGATGTTCTCGCCATTACTCGACCTCACGCTCGGCATGGCTGCCGAGCAGGAGCGCCTCGGCACGGACCCGCTGATCTCCGCCGCCGCAGCGAGGCGGCTGCCCGCGTCCTATACCAGCGGCAGGCCCGCCGACGCACCGCGCCTGCGGCTGACGATTCCGCACGCCATGGCACTGCCACCGATCCTGGTGCAAGTCGGCGGCACCGAGATGCTCCGCGCCGACGCGCGGGCGCTGTGCGCCATGGTCCGTCGCGCGGGCGGTCGCTGCGATCTGGAGATCTGGCCCGGGCAGCTGCACGTCTTCCAGGCCCTCCCGATGGTGGTGCCAGAGGCCGACCACGCCCTCGCCCGCGCCGCCGACTTCCTGCGCGCGGCACTGATCGCGACATCCACGGAAAAGGTGAGTTGACATGTTCGGACTGGATCGGTTGGCGGGCCTGGGCAGATCCCGCCGCACGCACGGGGCGCGAGCCGTGGTCACCGGCGCGGGCAGCGGCATCGGCCGCGTTTTCGCGCTGGAGATCGCGGCTCGCGGAGGCCAGGTGATCTGCGCCGACATCGACGAGGCCCGCGCCGACGAGACGGTCGCCTTGATCGAGCGCGACCACGCGGGCGCCGCGCACGCCTTCCGTTGCGACGTGGCGCGGCGCGAGGACGTCGAGTTGCTCGCCCATTTCGCCGACACACTTTTCGAGCGCCCAGTCGACTTGGTGATCAACAACGCGGGCGTAGGCATTGGCGGAAAACCCGTGGGCCGCATCGGATTCGACGACTGGCAGTGGGCGCTGGACATCAATCTGTGGGGCGTCGTGCACGGCTGCGAGGTCTTCGCGCCCAGGCTGCGCGCCACCGGGCGCGGCGGCATCATCAACGTCGCTTCAGCCGCCGGATTCGCCGCGGCGCCCTCGATGGCCGCCTACAACGTGTCGAAGGCGGGCGTGCTGTCGCTCTCGGAGACCATGGCCGCCGAACTGAGCGGCACCGGCGTCGCGGTCACCGTCCTGTGCCCGACGTTCGTGCGAACGAACGTCGCGCGCGACGGCCGGATCACCAGGGAGTCCGCGCAGCTGGCCGACTTCTTGATGCGCTGGACCGGCTTCTCCCCCGAGCGCGTCGCGCGCACCGCGCTGGACGCGCACGACCGCGGGCAGCTCTACGTCCTGCCCCAGCTGGACGCACGCGTCGTCTGGCTGCTCAAACGGCATTTCCCCGCCCGGTACACCTACCTCCTCGGGCTCTTGGATCGGCTACTGCCCCAAGACGACTCGACCACCACCGGCGGCATGCCGGTCACCGACAAGACAGGAGTCTGACATGGCCATCACGATGGACTTCGACGACATGCTCCGCAAGATCAAGGACCGCCAGTGGGCGCTGGCCGACATCGACTGGGACGCACCCGGCGCCGAGACGATCACGCCCGAACTGCACGCCAAGCTGAAGCCGTTCATGGCCGACCTGATGTGGATCGAGAACGTCGGCGCGCGCGGCTTCGCGGCGATGGCCAAGAAGGCGCCGAATGAAACGTTGCGCGAGATCTACCGCTACTTCCACGCCGAGGAGCAGAAGCACGCCAACGCCGAGCTGGCGCTGATGCGCCGGTGGGGCATGCTCGACGGTGAGGAGATCCCGCAGCCGAACGTGAACGTCAAGCTGGTGATCGACTTTCTGGACAAGTACTCCGACAACATGTCGCTGTCGTTCCTCGGCACCGTGATCCCGATGCTGGAGGTGGCGCTGGACGGGGCGCTGATCAAATTCGTCATGGACGAGATCGAGGACCCGGTCTGCCAGGAGGCGTTCAAGAAGATCAATTCCGACGAATCCCGGCATCTGGCCGTCGATTTCGCGGTGATGGATCTGCTCGGGCACGCGCAGACGCGCAAGTTGCTCATCGACCTGGTCGGCGGCTGGGCCAAGCCCTCGCTGATCATCGGCGTGCTCAGCTACGTGCCGCTGCTGAACAAGATGCGCGACAACATCGTCGCGATGGGCGTGGACGAGGAGAAGCTCTACGGCGCGCTGAAGCGGTACGCGAACGTGGGCGAGCGCAGCGAATTCGCGCGCAGGCTCCCGATGTACCAGATCGTCAAGATGCACGGGGGCTGGGTGATCAATCGCGACCACCCCTACCACGTGGTTGCCGACGCACTGGTGAAGATCACCGGCTTGGTGCCGAAGGCCATGCTGCGCAAGGACCCCACCTGGTCGAAGGAACTGACCTTCGAGCCCGCCGCATGACAAGGGAACCGATGAGCAGGCACACCCTGGACGTCGCCGTGATCGGCGGCGGGTTCGCCGGGATCGGCACGGCCATCCGCCTGAAGCAGCACGGAATCCACGATTTCGCGATCTTCGAACGCGGCGCCGCGGTCGGTGGAACCTGGCGCGACAACACCTATCCCGGCGCGGCGTGCGACATACCGTCGCGGCTGTATTCCTACAGTTTCGCGCCGAATCCGAACTGGTCGCACACCTACTCCGGCAGCGCCGAGATCCTCGGCTATATCGAGGCGATGGTCGCCGAGTTCCGGCTCGGCCCGCATTTCCGCTTCCGGCACAACGTCACAGGCATCGTGTTCGACGAGCGGGCCGGGGCCTGGGAGATCGCCGTCGAGGGACGCCCAGACCCGATTGTGGCGCGTACGGTGGTGCTGGCATCGGGACCGCTGGCCAACGCCGGCTTCCCGGATATTCGCGGTATCGAGACCTACCAGGGTCACAAGATCCACAGCGCCCGATGGGATCACGGCTACGACTTCGCGGGCAAGCGAGTCGCGGTGATCGGCACCGGGGCCAGCGCGGTCCAGATCATTCCGGAACTGGTCGAGCAGGCAGCCTCGGTGCGGGTGTTCCAGCGCACGCCCGGCTGGGTGCTGCCGCGGATCAACCGGCGCACCACCGTCCTCACCAAGGAGCTCTACCGCCGCGTGCCCGCCGCCGAGCAGCTGGCGCGGCGCGCTTGGTACTACGGGCACGAATCGGTCGCGCTGGGCGTGGTCTGGAATACGCCGCTGACCAGGGCTGTCGAGCTGGTCGGCAAGGCGCAGCTGCGCAGGCAGGTCAAGGACCCCTGGCTGCGCCGTCAGCTGACGCCGGACTTCCGGGCGGGCTGCAAGCGCCTGCTGATGACCGACGACTACTACCCCGCGCTGCAGCGCGACAACTGCAAGCTGATCACCTGGCCCATCGCCCGGATCTCCGAACAGGGCATCCGCACCGCGGAAGGCATTGAGCACCAAGCGGATTGCATTGTCTTCGCGACCGGGTTCGACGTGTCCAAGACCGGGACACCCATTCCGGTGGCCGGGCTCGACGGGCGAATTCTCGCCGAGGAGTGGTCGCGCGGCGCCTACGCCTTCAAAAGCGTCGCGGTCTCCGGATATCCCAATCTGTTCCTGACGTTCGGACCGAATTCCGGACCCGGGCACAACTCGGCGCTGGTCTATATGGAAGCCCAGATCGACTACCTGGTCAGCGCGATCGGCACGATTCTGGACCGGGATCTGCTGCTGCTCGACGTCCGGCGCGACCGGCAGGACCGCTACAACGCGGCCATCCAGCGCAGGCTCGCCGCCACCACGTGGAACTCGGGATGCCGCAGTTGGTACCTCACCGAGGACGGCTTCAACGCGACCATGTATCCGGGCTTCGCCACCCAGTACGCCCATCAGCTGCGCACGGTCGATCTCGACGACTACGTCGTGGTCGAGGCGAGCGCCGAGCGCCGGGTCGCACCGGTTTCCCAGGTGCCGAGGCGGCGGTGGGCCGGAGGCTAGACTCGGTCGGCAGGGTTTCCGCAGCGCGCCGCTGCTGCGCTCGAGGCCGTGGTGAGCGAGGGAGGTGAGGTCGACGCCGGAGTACCGGATCGACGATCTCGCGCGCGCCGCGGGCACCACCACCCGCAATGTCCGCGCCTACCAGGAACGCGGGTTGCTGCCGCCGCCGGTCGGCAAGGACGGGCGGGCCAGCATCTACGACGACGCACACCTGGAGCGGCTGCGCCTGATCGACGCGCTGCTGCAGCGCGGCTTCACCACCGCGCACATCGCCGACTTCATCACCAGCTGGGAAACCGGCAAGGACCTGACCGAGGTGCTCGGGCTGCAGCACGCGGTGACCGCGTCCTGGGCCAAGGACGAGACCTTCGAGGTGCCACGCGAGCTGATCGGCACCATCCTCGGTGCCGAAGCCGACGAACTCGTCGACCGCCTGCGGGAGATGAAACTGGTCCGGCTCGAGGGCGAGACGGTGGTGTTCACCGACACCCAGCTGCTCACCTCGTTCGCCGAACTGCACGAGTACGGTCTCGAACTGCGCACGCTCATCGAGATCTACGCCAAAGTGGCCGACCGGATCGATGACATCACCCACATCATGATCACCGCCGCCAAGCAGCACATCATCGACGAGCACGGACCCGGCTGGCTGCCGGACACCAGCAGCGAAATCGCCGACACGACAACGATGCTCAACAAGATGCGCGAGCTGGCGGTCGCCTCGGTGCACGCCACCCTCGCCCGTTCGCTGGACGTCACGCTGCGACGCGAACTCGGCGACTATCTCGCCACCGCCGCCGACCGTGAGCGTCAGCGGACCGAATCAACACCCGAGATCTGAGCCACCGACTCTCGCCTGAGCAGCACTCCGCGATCGGAGCGGGCCTATTCCGGTTCTGCGCCTCGGGACCTGACTGTCCACGACGGCGGCGGGCAGGTACCGCATTCACGCGCGCGACCACTGCACCCACCCACCGCGACTACTCTCCTACCCAAGCGCAGAGTGCCGACCTTCGACGGATGGAGTCGCCGTGGCGTCCGACCGACCGAGAATCCCTCCGCAGCGGCTGGTGCGGGCCGTCGAATCGGTCCGCATGGTGCTGGCGGTGGCGTTTCGCAAGCTGGTACCCGGGCATATCGCGCTGATGGAGCTGATCGCCGCCGGATGGATCACGCAGGCGATCCACGCCGCCGCGGCGCTGGGTGTAGCTGATCACCTCGTGAAAGGGCCGCGGTCGGGCGCGGAGCTCGCCGCGGCGGTGGGCGCCGACGAGGACGCGTTGCGGCGATTGCTGCGGCTGCTGATCAGCTACGGCATCTTTACGCAGCATCGCGACGGCAGGTACGCGCTCACACCGATGGCGCAGGCGCTGCGCCGCGACGCGGACGTATCACTGCGCGACGCGGTGCTGTTCTTCGGTTCGGCGACGCACCGCAACCACTGGTCGCACCTGGTCGACGCCGTGCGGACCGGCCGGCCCGTCGGCGAAGAACTGGACGGGATGCCGTTCTTCGACTACGTGCAGCGCGATCGCGAACTCGGCGAGCTGTTCGACCGCGCGATGACCAGTATCAGCACCCTGGCCATGGAGCCGTTGCTGACGGCCTACGACTTCGGCCGCTACGACACCCTCGTCGACGTCGGCGGTGGCGAAGGAACAATGCTCACCGAAATCCTGCGTCGCTCACCAGGGTCGCGCGGCATTCTGTTCGACCTCCCCGAGGTGGTGGCCGCCGCGCCCACCCGGCTCGCCGAACTCGGCTTGGCCGAACGCTGCACCGTCGAAAGCGGATCGTTCTTCGACAGCGTCCCCAAGGGCGGCGACGCCTACATCCTCAAACACATCTTGCACGACTGGGCCGAGCCGGACGCGGGCCGCATCCTGGACGCACTGCGAGCGGCCATGGAGCCCGACGCCAGGCTGCTGATCGTCGAACTCGTGGTTCCCGAACACACCGGTCCGCACCCGAGCAAGTTCATCGACCTGGAGATGCTGGTCAACGTGGGCGGCCGGGAACGGACCGAGGCCGAGTACCGGGAGTTCCTCGCCCGCCACGGATTCACGCTCGTCCGGTGCGTGCCGACGGTCTCGCCCGAGAATGTACTGGAAGCGCGGCCGAGCTGAAACCCGGTGCGCTCGGCTACCGCGCCGAGGGCACGACGAACGCGAGTGTCGCTATCCCGATGGAGCCATCCGACACGCACGTGGCGCGCATCGGCTTGCCGACCTTCGTCTGCTGCGACTCGAAACCGCTGTAGTAGCCGAACACCGGGCCGGAATACCCTGGCGGCACGTGAAAACCGAGGCACTCGGTCTCCAAGACCGCCGACCCCTCACCGCTGTGGCACAGGGCGGCCGCGTCGGTGACGCCGCGGTCGACATAGCAGCCGGTCGGCACCGCCCCGGCTGATCCCGCGCCGATGAAGACGAAACCGATCCCGAGGCTCAACAGACCGATCGCCCCACTCGCTCGCCGCATCATGGTGTGCACCGCAATCCCTCCTCGGCAGATCTCGGCCAATCCTGGTTTTGCTGTGCGGGGCCGCCCCATCGCCCTCGCATCGCTGCTCTTTCCGAATATTTCAGCAGAACCGGAAAGACCGGTCGAGCGCGACACCAGCGCGAACAGGCTGTGGGCGATCGCGACGAAATCGCGGTACATGTCACCGGAGGTACGCTGGTTTCCCAGATGCCTGGGACCGCCGCGCGCCGACAGCGCCGAATCGGCGGCGCTGCACACGAATCCATGCCTCCTGGTGTGAACGGTCTCGAGCTTCGTCGTCGATGTGATATCCGTCACTTCCGATGCTGCCGGCGGTCGACGTTTTCCACGTCGTTGGAGTTGCGATCCGAGACTCGAAATCCGCGCTGCCGCAGCCCGGTGCGGCTCCCGGTTGCCGAAGTGCCAATCACCGTGGTGTCGCGGCGAGAACCTGCACAGAGCGCTCCTCTGGACAACCTTTCCTGGGCTTGGTGCTGCGATACCTGGAAGGGACCGCGCCGAGGGGCCCGACCACGCGTCCGACTGTGCGACGAGGCGTCGAATCGCAAATCCTGGTAGCACACATGACATCTCCGGTCTCGCTGTGCGACCGCTAGGCTACGGACAGCGTCGGCGGGTTCGAGTGAGGATGTGATTCGGCCGTGGATTGGACCTTCACTCCGGACGAGTTCGCCCATATCTGGCGTGAGGCCGACCTGGATCGCCACCCGTATCCCCTGCGCATCCTGGAGACGCCGCGCACCGAAGACGAGGCGGAGAAGCTGCGCAGCATCCTCGCCGAGCGGCTACCGCACGGCCGCGACCCCGACCTGTCGGCATGCCTGCGCATTCTCGCCGAGCCGCATACCAGAATCGTCGCGATCGGTGGCGCACACCGGCCGGGCAGCGAACTGCGGCTGCTGGCCGCCGCGATCTACGACCGCGCCGTGCTGGCAGTGCAGGAACCCGGATCGAACCCCGATTTCGGTGGTTCCGTGCGCGTTTCGATCGGGCACAGCGCGAAGTTGGGCCAGCGGATCGCGGCGCTGCTGCCGAAGACGCCGCCGGGCAAGGAACCTCCTCGCGTTGCCTCCGGCGACGCGGTACGCGATCAGGAGACCGTGCCCGCGCGCCGGTCGGCCGCTCCGCGGATCCGCAAACTGCTGCTCGAGCCGCACACCGCCGAGGGGCACATCAGAATCGAACCGCGGCTGGATCGTCCGGCTCCGCCGCCGCCGATCCACTACACCTGGATCGACGTGCAGGGCGACGGGCGGTACCTGATCAAGGCGGGTGACGAGGTGCGCATCACCCCGGCCTCGTCCGAGCAGATCGCCGCGCAACTGCAGAAACGCATCCCCGTTTAGCTCACGTCGGCGGCCCGAGGCCGACGACTTTGCTGACCCGGCACCGGCTTCCGGTTAATCTGGGGCGGACGACCGATCTCAGGGGTGAGCGATGACGATCGAGACCAGCCGAACCGATATCGCCCGATTCAAGGAGGCGGCACAGGCCGGGACCGTTCAGTTCGATCCGGCAGCGGCCCGGCAGTGCGCTGACATGTACGACCGGCAGGCCGATCGGCTGCTCCACCTACAGCAGCGCCTCGAATCCGCCGCGGAACTGGACGGATTCGGTGGTTTCGTCTCCGCACAGCAGTTGCAGGCCGGTTTCGGTCACAAGGCGCGCGACGCCGCGGCCCTGCTCGACCACTACATCGAGGCGGCTTACCGGATGAAGGAAGCGTTCCTGATCAGCGGCGGTCTGTTCGAGGAGGCCGACGCCGCACACGCCGCCGCCCTGCGTGCGATCCAGCCGAGGCTCCCGCGGTGAGCGGCTCCGATCCCACCTACATCAGCTCGATGGAGCATTTCGAGTCGATGCGGCACGAGGAGATCTACGCCAATGCCCAGCAGATCGATGCCGCGCAGGTACTGCGCGCTTCGGAAGCCTGGCTCGAGGTGGCCGGCGCCCTCACCACATCGTTCCCGCTCACGCACGGCGGCGTGGACCGCGTGATGGACTCCGTGGAGTGGAAAGGCGCAGCCGCCGACGCGGCCCAGGCCAGCGCACGCAGTTTCGCGGCGTCGGCCAACGAGCTGGCGGCGGTGCTCGGCCAGGTCGG
>NZ_BDBA01000155.1 GCF_001612745.1 Nocardia amamiensis NBRC 102102
CGTACCGGCAGCTGCGCGTCGGCAATCCGCTCGACGACGGCGTGCTGGTCGGTCCGCTGATCGACGGAAAGGCCTATACCAGCATGCGCGCCGCGCTGGACAAGGCGGTCACCGATGGCGGCGAATTGATCTGCGGCGGTGAGCGAGTCGAGGGGTTCGGCGACGACGCATACTATGTGCGGCCCGCCATCGTGCGCATGCCGGCCCAGACCGCGGTGGTGCGCGAGGAAACCTTCGCGCCGATCCTGTACGTGCTCACCTACGACGACTTCGACCACGCGATCACCCTGCACAACGAAGTGCCGCAAGGTCTTTCGTCCGCCGTGTTCACCACCGACCAGCGGGAGGCGGAACGCTTCCTCGCCGCCGATGGATCGGACTGCGGGATCGCCAACGTCAACATCGGCACCTCCGGCGCCGAGATCGGCGGCGCCTTCGGCGGTGAGAAGCAGACCGGCGGCGGACGTGAATCCGGCTCGGACTCCTGGAAGGCCTACATGCGCCGGGCCACCAACACGATCAACTACTCGACCGAACTCCCCCTCGCCCAGGGCATCAAGTTCGGCTGAACACCCCCCCTCCACCAGCGGATTCGGTAGTACGCTCACACTTGTGTAGTGTTGTACGTACCGACGCGGGGTGGAGCAGCTCGGTAGCTCGCTGGGCTCATAACCCAGAGGCCGCAGGTTCAAATCCTGTCCCCGCTACTGGAAGCGGCCCGGAGACAACTCCGGGCCGTTTTTCTTTGCCGGAGGGCCACGGACTGCGGCCACCGCGCCACCCGAACCAGTACGGCGCGTAGAACGGTCGGGTTCCGGATAGCGGCAGGCGCCGGGGTCGGACGATTCGCGGGACAGCGGCGGTCGAGCGGAGTGGGTCCGGCGGGACTCCGGCCGTACCTGGCGCGAGGGGTCGACGCGTCGGACCTGCACTACTCGTGCGACAGTGCGGGGGACCCGCTCCCTGCCGAACCGTGCGTGTAGAACCGTCGGATAATCCGACAGTCGACGCGGCGATTACCTACCTAAGTAGGTCGCTATTTACGACGCAGTTGCTTACGCAGAGATTGGTCGGCATACCTATCGCATGGCTCACACCCGAGCTTCGTAAGAATGATCCGGCGCCGGTACCGCAAACCCGGCGTTAAGAGATGGTTACAGCACGGTCCTGGGTTGGTGGCGCCGAGAAAGACGTGTCACGATACTTTCGAGTCACACCCGGACAATTCGTCCCGAAGCGTTTACCCAAAGGCAACGCCTGGTTCCCATCGCCGCACCGGCCTGTCTCCTTCGGCGTGTTCGATGAGGATTCGATCGCCAATGTCGGCCATCTCCGCACACCTGGGCAAGAATCTGTGAGGAATTTTCGCGTGAGTGATTTCTGGAGTGTCAGCACGTCTATGGCGTGCCTCAGTATCGGCATTTCTTTGTACGGTATCGTCGCCTATCTGGGCGGAATACTCGATGGTGACACGCGACCGCGCATCGCGTCGTGGGCGGCGTGGTGCACGGCCAACACCGTATTCGCGGTCGTGGCGTATCTCGAGGGAGCACATCTCGCCGCGGGCATCAGCGCCGCGGCGGCGGCCATGAACGCCGCGGTAATCGCGGCCGGCATAACACGTGGGTCCGGTCTGCGGCCGGAAGACAATATCGACTGGGCTTGCCTGATTTCATCGATCGCATGCGTCATGGTGACCGTCGGCGTGTCAGAGAAGGCGTTCGGCGCATTGTTCGCCGTCTGCGCAAATCTCATCGCCACCGTGCCTACGGTCCGGCACGCATGGTCCAAACCCCAGGAAGAAACCTGGCAAACATTCGCCGCGAACTCCTTCGCCAACAGCCTCGGCTTGGTCGGCGTGCTCATGGTGACCGGTTTCGAATTCGCGTCGATCGCCGGCCCGCTCATTTCCACGGTAGGCAATATCGGCTTGGTCACCCTCACCATCGGTCGTGGTCAATTCACCGATGAAGCGGTCGAACCGGTTAGAGTTGGTTGACACCGATGCGATCGATCATCTCCAATATCGGCGACTGCTTCGCCGATCCCGGTGCACTCACACCAGGGCAGGCCGAGCGCGCCGTCGGAATCCACAGCATCTGCTCCCCGCGCTGCCGTGTTCTACAGCGGGCCAAGCATGTGCTCGGTATAGCCGATCGAGACGGACCGTAGACCCCCGCCCGCCAGGCGGTCGTGACCGCCGCACGAACGTCACTCCATCTCGCGTGAGGTGTCCGGAACCATGCGTCCGGCATCGATGAGTGTTTGCCGGGCCGCCGCTTTACGCGGGCACTGATCGGCACGACATCCCCTGTGGCGCTGCATGGTCCAGTGCGCTTCGGACACACTCAGCGGATGATCGGGCGCTTCGTGCGGCCACCCGGTCGGCCGCAGCCCGACGTCCCCGGATTCGGCCTGCTCGGCGCGGAGACGCTCACGGCGGCGTTCGGCACGCCACTCGGCCTGCACGCGATCGATGATCGCCTGCGGCGATGTTTCGTCCGGCTCGGCTTCCCGCCACCAGTCAAAGCCCACCATGTCACCCCTGTCGTGTTCGTTGCTGTGGGTAGCGCCCGCCGCCGGGGTTGCCGATGCGCGGCACGGCATCAACCCGGCGGCGGGGCTGTGCAACAGCTTCCGGCGTGCGGAAGCCGGTCAGAATGCCTGGCCGCGGGCCGTTTTCGGGGAGATTCCGGGGAGAGTCGCCGATCCGGCGGTGCGGCGGAGGCTCGGCTGCGATGATTCCGCCGGAGAGGTTCGCCGAGCATGGAATGGTGGGGCATTGCGAGAACCGAACAATCAGCTCAGTGCCGCTCGAAAGCGGATTCGATCGCACACCAGCGGTCATCCGCTGTCACGCACGGAACTCGCGGAGTTGGTGAACGCCTGGGTCTTTCAAGAACGCGGACGGATAGTCCAGTTCTCCAGCAATTACATCGGCAAACTAGAACGGGGTGTGTTCCGTTGGCCCAGTGACGATTGCCGTGCTGGGCTGCGTGCCGTTCTAGGCGTGGCGACGGACGCAGAACTTGGTTTCCGGCCCCCTGACCGTGGTATCGGAGCCGCTACTATTGAGGCGGACGGCAATACGCCAACTCTGCTGCTCGTCGGAGAGGAGGTCGACGACGTGCTGCGACGTACCTTCCTGCGCAACGCATCGCTGGCCGGTGTAGGCACAGCTCTCGGCCTCGAGTTGACCAGGCACAGCCTGAATCGGCTCATGCCCGAGGGAGCAGTTACCGATATCGCGGACTGGCACGACGTCATCGTCCAATACGGCGACATATTCCGCGACAGCACAGTCATGTTGAACCGCACGTACCACATGCTGCTCACAGACATCCTGGGCATCCAATCGGCGCTCGGCCACGCCTCCAACACCGACCAGCGGGAGCTTTACAAGATCGCCGCTCTGCTCAGCCATTACATGGCTGAGACAGTTGGCGATCTCGGTCAGCGCAGCGAGGCAACACGGTGGTGGCGCACCGCCCGATACGCCGCCGACTCTTCCGGCGATCCGCACATCATGCTCTACACACGCGGGCGTGCGGCAGTTCGAGACATCTACGACGGCCGACCACCGAATCTGATCATTGATGCGGTCAATCAGACCGAGGAACTGATGGCGAAGGGGCCAGTGGCCGGCAGG
>NZ_BDBA01000156.1 GCF_001612745.1 Nocardia amamiensis NBRC 102102
AAAGCTTCGTCTACTCCCATCTCGGGAACATCGAAGCCGCCGAGAAGGCACAGCAGGCGGCGCTGAGGCTGTACCCGCCGAGCAGCATGCGCGGGCCGATAAAGATCGAATTGCAGCGTGCGCTTTGCCTCGCGCGCAGCGGCGACTACAACGAGGGCGCGCGCCATGCGACCGCGGCCCTGGAACGGTTGCCGATCGAGTGTCGGACCAAGTTCGAGACAGGACTCGGTGAACAGGTTCTGACCGCTATCCCACCGGATGCGCGAGGCCGAACCGGGCCAGAGGAATTGCGCGAGCTGATTCAGTTGGACGTAACGCACAAGCAGCACAAGGAAATCCAGTCATAGACGGCACTCCGCTTTGTCACTGCGGTTGACAGCCCAGGCAGGGCGGCGGCCTGCGCCGTCGACCGGCGCGATACGCACGGTGCCACCCTAGCTGCATGTTTCGCACCTGCTCGACCGATGCCCTGCTGAGGATCGCACCGAGGTGTACTCTGACCGCGCAGAAGGGTGGATGCAAGTACAGATGCAAGATCGTTTGCAATTGCATTTGCCTCAGTTTTACCCATTTCTACCGCAGCGGAACGGCATTCGCGGCAGTCGGTTTGTGGGTAACTTGTCGCCGAACGCGGCGAGGTAATACTGAGCGGGAGGTTCAGCGGGGTGGATCCGGCAACGGTGGTGGCGGTCGCGGTGGCGGCCGGGGCAACGGCAGGTGTGACCGATGCCGCCAAGCAGGCGGTGGTCGACGCATATCAATCGTTGCGGAGGTTGATCACGCACCGGTATAGGTCGGTGGATGTGGCAGTAGTGGAGTCACGACCGGATGTTCCGTCGCGGCGAGTAGTCCTCGCCGAGGAGCTAGCGCAGGCCGGGGCGGGAGATGATCGGGAGCTACTGGCGGCGGCGCGGTACCTGTTGCAGGTGATCCAGGATCAGGCGCCGTGGACTGCTGAGACCGTGGGGGTGCGGCTCACTCGGGTCAGCGCCGGTGACATCGAGATCACTGATATCACTTCCAGCGGCTCCGGTTTCGTGGCCGAGGACACCTCTGTCGCCGGCACGCTGCGTGTGAACGCCGTACATGCTGGGGTGCCGGAGCCGCCCCACCCTCCGACCGCGCGGCGGTAGCCCGGCCCGCCGCGCACGCGATCGTCGCGCCTGCTTCGGTCAATACGGGGGTGAATGTCGGTCGAGACTTCATTACCACCTATCGATTCTCGGGTGCGCCACCGGCGGTAACCGCGGTGGCGCTGGTCGACCTGGTGGAACGGCGTGGTGCGGGCGGCGGGCTTCCCCGGGTCAGGGAGCTGGACCCCTATCTGCTGGGTGCCACCCCCTCGCAGTTCGGCGAACCAGGCCGGTGCGGTGAAGACGATCCGTATGTGCCACGCCTGCACAATGATGTCGATTCCCGCTTGGCGGGCACGCTGACCGGTGACCGGCTCGTGCTGGTAGTCGGGCCTTCGAAGGCGGGTAAGACGCGCAGCCTGTTCGAAGCGGTCCGCTCCCGGCTACCGGAAGCCAGGGTCGTGGTCCCCACCCCGGAGTCGCTGTCCCAGATACCCGCATGCCCGGAGTTCCTCGAGAGCGAAGACACGATGGTGGTGTGGCTGGAAAACCTGGACCGGTTCCTCACGACCAGCCAGCCGCTGACTCCCGCAGTCCTCACCCGGCTCACCAGCCGCCGGGCCCAGACCATCGTGGTCGGCACACTGCGCAGTGAAGCGCGGTACCGATTGCGCGGGGGCAGTGAAGAACTCGCCCACGACACCCGCGTTCTGCTGGAGCAGGCGATTCACATCGAACTGGCCCCGACCAGTGACAACCCCGAGGAACACGCCGCCGCGGGCGCGACCTACCCTTCGTTGAACCTGGACAGATACGGGCTGGCCGAAATCATCGCCGGTGCGCCCGAACTGCTGAAACGCTACGACGACGCGCGCTACCGAAATCCCGCGCTGCACACGGTGATCCAGGTTGCGGTGGACTGGGTTCGGGTCGGGCGCACTGACCCCGTTCCCGAACAGACCCTGGCTGAGCTCGCCGTCACGGTCGTCGAGAATCAACGCCCCGAACTGGACATCGGCCTGGACGATATCCGTGCCGCGATCAGCGCCGCCCGAACACCGCCGGAGGGCATCGGACGTGTCGCCGCATTGCTCACCGACCGGCTGCCCGACCGATCCCGCGGGTACCGCCCATTCGACTACCTCGTCGCCGCCGACGATGGACAACACCACTCCCCCCGCCCTATCGCCGACGACTTCTGGCACCTGGCCACCGTCGACGCCGATGTCGATGTCCTGGTTTCCACCGCACTGACCGCATACTTCCGCGGGCATCTCACCGAATCAGAGGCCTTGTGCCATCGAGCCGCCCACGCCGGCGACCGGAACGCCATGTTCAACCTCGGAATCGTGCTGTACGAACGCGGCCAAGCCGACGACGCGGAGACCTGGTGGCGCCGCGCCGCCGACGCAGGCGATCATTCCGCCATGTTCAACCTCGGCGTCCTGCTGTACGAACGCGGCCAAGCCGACGACGCGCAGACCTGGTGGTGGCGTGCCGCCCGCGGCGGGGACCTCAACGCCATGTCCAATCTCGGTGTCCTACTGCGGAAACAAGGAAAAATCGACGACGCGCAGACCTGGTATCGCCGGGCCGCCGACGCAGGCGATCATTCCGCCATGTTCAACCTCGGGGTCCTGCTGTACGAACGCGGACGAACCGACGACGCACAAACCTGGTGGCGCCGCGCCGCCGAGACCGGCGACCCCAACGCGGTCTTCAATCTCGGTGTCCTGCTGCGGAAACGCGGAAGAATCGACGACGCGGAAACCGCGTACCGCCGCGCCGCCGGAACCGGTCACATACCCGCCATGTTCAACCTCGGGGCCCTGCTGCACGAGCGCGGCGAAATGGCTGAGGCAGCGGCTTGGTACCGCCGCGCCGCCGACGCCGGCGACCAGTCCGCCATGTTCAACCTCGGGGTGCTGCTTCGCCAGCAGGGCGAGACGGCGGAAACAGCAGCCGGACACCAGCGCACCGGCGTCCTCCCACGCCGACCAGCGAGCCACATGATGGGAGCGTTGGCCACACCGGCATCCTGGGCCTGGGAGGAGCACATACGCGCCCAGCGTTCCACCGGACTCGCCACCACGTCATCGAACGCGACATCAGACGACACTGCGTCAGCCACGCGAGCCCCACAGACGCGCGAGCAGGGCCCAGAGATCGGCGACACCTGAGCACTGACGTCCGAGTGAAGCCGACCTCACTCGGCCAGTGGGCAGCTCCATATGCCCCAGGTGGCGGCTGTCGGGTGTCGTCGCGTCAGGCGGAACGGCCGGCTATGGCCGTGGCGCGACGGGCACCCTCCCGCTCTTGCGGGCAAGCCGCTTGGTAGCCGGTGGATCGCTGAACGCGTTGACGCCGCCCCGGGCAGCGGCACATATTCGCAAGCGATAGGTCTGGCACCGATATCCTTCCCTCTCAGCTCTCCCTGAATACCAGCAGATTCATTCCAACGACAGTTCGATCGACGCCCGTCGCGCCATGACTTGCCACGTACGCAAAGGAGATAGCTGTGCAGCGCAGAGCGATGCTCAAGGGATGTGTCGCGGCGGCCGCCGTGCCGATTGTCGGTACCGCTTGTTCGCGACGGGCCGACGGGAACCCAGTGGACGCGTTGGTCTTCGATCCGGACGGGTTCACGGTGGAGACGAAGACCGTGGCCACCTTCGAATGCGACAAGAAGGTGACCTACCACTTCTACCGGGGCATCGTCTACGTCGCGGAACCGGTGGACGAGGCCTATCAGAGTCTGAACATCAGTGTTCCCGTCGAAGTCGACGGAACGCCGGTCGACGCGAGCAAGGCGCCCATTCTCTTCAGCAACTCGGTCGGGGGATACCTGTCGTCGTCGGTGACGAGCGGCACTGGCATCGATGACGGCGGCGATCGGTCCAGGAACCCTGACCTCGCCTTGGTCGCGGGTTACGTCGTGGTGGAGTCCGGCGCTCGCGGGCGGGAGCTGGTCGCCGAGGACGGCACGTACTACGGTGTGGCGCCTGCCGCCATCGTCGATCTGAAGGCCGCCGTCCGGTACCTGCGGCACAACTCCGGTCGCGTGCCGGGAAACACCGACCGGATCGTCACCACCGGGGTCAGTGCGGGCGGCGCGCTGTCCGCACTGCTGGGCGCGTCGGGCGACAGCCGGATGTATGACCGGTACCTCGATGAGCTGGGGGCGGCGGATGCCAGTGACGCCGTCTTCGCGAGCGCCTGCTACTGCCCCATCGCCGATCTCGAACACGCGGATATGGCCTACGAATGGAATTGGGGCGCAAACCCGCTGGGCTCCGGGGAACTCGACCCGACCGTCTCAGGGGAATTGAGCCGGGCGTTCGTCGATTACCAGGCGTCACTCGGCCTGCAGGGGAAGGACGGATTCGGGCCGATCACGGCCGGCAACTACGGGCGGTATCTCGTGCTGACCTACCTCGAACCGGCCGCCACCGCGTATCTCATGGATTTGAACGGCTCCGAACGAGCCGGCTACCTGGGCGACAACACGTGGATCACGTGGGCGGGCGATCGAGCGGAGTTCCCGTGGCAGGACTTCCTCGTTCACGTGGGGCAGCGAAAGAAGAACGCCCCCGCGTTCGATGCGTTCGACCTGTCGTCCGCAGAGAACAACCTGTTCGGCGCGGGAACCACCAAGGCCAGGCATTTCACCCCGTACAGCTTGCGCAGCGCGACCGGCGACGCAGGCGCCCAACTCGACCGCGACCTGCCCGAGAAGATCACCCTGATGAATCCGATGCACTTCCTGGAGCAGCCCGATCCCGCACGGGCCCAGCACTGGTGGCTTCGCGTCGGCACCAAGGACACCGACACCTCGCTGACCATCGTTGGCAATCTCGCCGCCGGACTGGAGAACCTGGGCGCCGACGTCGACGCCGCCATGTACTGGGACGCGGGGCACGGCAGCAATGAAGACCCGGAGGACTTCATCCAGTGGATCGGCAAGGTGACCGGCTACTCCTAGAACGAGACAACCGTGTAGGTGTCGGGGTTGGGGCGCGGCATCGTCCGCCTCGCCTCGACGGCGTCATCGGGGCCGTGTGGCCGGGACGGTATCAGCGCAACTTCAGGGGCAGAGTTTCGAGGCCGCGGAAGATGTCGGCGGGGCCGCCGTATTTCCAGTGCAGCTCTTCCAACGGCCGGGCCAGCGCCAAGTCCGGAAACCGATGCAGCAGTGTGCCTATGGCGATCTGCGCCTCGATTCGCGCCAGGGGGGCACCCAGGCAGTAGTGGATACCGTGGCCGAACGCCACGTTGCCGTGACCGGTGCGCGTGATGTCGAGTTCGTTCGCCGCCTGCGTGTGATCGGGATCGCGGTCGGCCGAGGCCAGGGCTATGGAGACCACGCTGCCCGCCGGTATGGTCGTCTCGCCCACGTCGATATCCTCCGTCGCGTATCGCGGCGTTGCTCGTTCAACGGGGCCGTCATAGCGCAGCAACTCGTCGACGGCTCCGGGTAGCAGTTCGGGTTGCGCACGCAACAGCGCCAGCTGGTCGGGGTGGCTCAGCAAGGCGAGAATTCCGTTGCCGATCAGGTTCACGGTTGTCTCGTGTCCGGCGACGAGGAGCAATTGCAGCGTGCCGAGCAATTCCTGCTCGGAGAGCCGGTCGTGCTCATCGGCGGCGGCGACCAGGGCGCTGACCAGGTCGGGCTGGTCATCGATGCCGAGGGCCGATTCGGTTTGTGACCGCCTGCGCGCGATCAGATCGGTCAGATAACCGCCGATGTCCTGCCTGGCCTGCCGCATTGCTTGCAGACCGTCGGGTGTGAGCGGCGGCGCGGTGAGCGCTTGGCTCCAGACGCGGAAGGAGTCCCGGTCCTGCGCAGGCACACCGAGGAGCTCGCAGATCACGATGATCGGCAACGGGAAGGCCAGGGCGGCGATGAGGTCGACCTCCGCCACCGGCATGGCGTCGATCAGTGTGTCGGTGATCTCCTGGACCCGGGGTCGTAGATCGTCGATGCGGCGGCGGGTGAACGCCTTGGAGACGAGTTTGCGCAGGCGGGTGTGGGTGGGCGGGTCGGAGGAGAGCATGTTGAGCCCGACTCGCCCTCCGTCGTCGGTGACGAGACCGAGATCGCGCATCCACGCCGGGGCATTGCGGGGATCCTTGGACAGTCGTTGGTCGTTGAGCGCGGCTCTGGCTTCCTCGTAGCGAGTGATCAACCACACCTCGACGCCCATGGGACCATCCGCTTTGTGCACTGGTGACTGCTCGCGCAGTCGCGCGTAGCCGGGGTACGGGTTGTCCCGGAATTCTTCGCTGAACAGATCCATCTGCTGCCTTGCTATCGATCGGAACGAGCAACGGGTCGTGACTGATGGGCGGCGGCCGCGTGGTGAATCACAGCCGCGATGCGATCGTTTTCGGGAGCGTTGAAGGCGAACGCGGCACGGCGGCGGGTACAGCCATAGGTTACGCCGCAGTGCGGGTCGGCGAACCCGTCCGATCCCGCGGGTCGCCACCATCACCGCAAACCAGTAGTCACGGCAGGCACCCTTCTGGCGCGGCTAGCTCAGAGGCGGCTGAATGCCCAGCTCACGCAGGCTGTCGCAGTAACGCTCCACAGTGGCGAGCTTGATGTCCTCGTAGCCGCGGACGAGATCGGCCAGGCCCGCGGCCTCCACTGCGCGGTTGTAGTTCGCCGCGTCGAGGGTGTCTGCGAGGGCGGTCACCATCTCGAGGTAGTGGTCGCGCAAGGCACGCTCGACGCGGCGCACGTGGGCGTAGCCGAACGGATCGAACTTGGTATCGCGCAGTCGCTTTCCCTTGGCCAGCAGCCGCAGTGCGAAGTGGCCGCGCGGGCCGATGCCGATCTTCTTGTCCCGGCCCATGGCGCGCAGCATCGGCGGGTGCAGCCGGTAGGTCAGGTTCGCACCGTCGGGCAGTTGGGCGGCGACGTCGTCCAGGAAGGCCGGATCGGTGAGCCTGCGCGCCACCTCGTACTCGTCTTTGTACGCGGTGAACTTGTACAGCCCGCGTGCCACCTGTTCGCTGAACTCGGTGCGGTCACCGACCCGGCGCTGCGCTTCCCAAACCCGTTGCACGGCAGCCACATACCTGCGAGCGAGCCGGATGCTCTGGAATCCGATCAATTCCGCGGCGCGCAATTCGACCAGCCGCCGGGTCTCACCCAGCGCGGTGAATCCATCGAAAAGATCTGCGGGAACTTCGATTCCGGGCTTCGGCCGGCGCTGTCGCGTGGTGGCCGCGGCGAACTCATCCGGCCGCGCCACCGCGACGCGGCCCCAGCGGAATGCGGCGATGTTCGCGGCGACCGCGACGCCGTTGATCTCGATCGCCTCCTCGATCGCCGCAGCGGGCAGCCGCAGGCCGCCGACCTGGTACGCCGCGCCGATCAGGAGGAAGTTGGCGGCGGCGGTGTTGCCGAACAATGCGTCGGCCGCGGCCAGCGCGTCGAACGCGTGCACCGAGCGCGACACCTGCTCCAGGCGGTTCAGCAGCAGCCGTTCGTCCGGATAGGACACCGACTTGTCGTAGATCATGTCGCCGGTCGGCGTCTTGCTGGTCGAGGCCACCGCGACGGTGGCCGTCCGCGAGCCGTAGGCGAGATTCTTGTTGTCGGTGGCAGCGAGCAGGTCGAAGGCGACGACGCAGTCGGCGGAGGCGGGGGCCAGCCGGTTCGCCGGTTCCAGCTCGCCGAGCGCGAACCGGAGATGCGAGACCACCGGACCCGCCTTCTGACTCAAGCCGATCTGATCCAGGCTCGCGACCTCGTATCCGGCGCGCATCGCCGCGGTGGCCAGCACCTGGTTGACGGTCACGATGCCGGTTCCGCCGATGCCCGCGAGGAAGACGTTCTGTGTCGAGGCCGGTGCCGCATAGGGAAGGTCGGGCACTCGTGGCGGCTCAGGGCGGCGAATACCTGTGCGCTTCTTCGCCTTGGCCGGGTCGGGCAGCTCGACGGTGACGAACGACGGGCAGTCACCGTTCAGGCAGCTGTAGTCGGTGTTGCAGGAGGTCTGGTCGATCCGGGTCTTGCGGCCGAATTCGGTGTCCACCGGCTGAACCGAGAGGCAGTTGCTCTGCACCCCGCAGTCCCCACAGCCCTCACACACCGCCTCGTTGATGACCACCCTGGTGCGCCGCACCGGCAGCGTGCCACGTTTGCGCTGCCGCCTGGCGTCGGCGGCGCAGTGCTGGTCGTAGATGAGCACCGTGACGCCGGGCACCTCGCGCAGCATGCGCTGCGCTTCGTCGAGCCGGTCGCGGTGCCAGAGCAGGGTGCCCGGGGCGAGATCGCGCTTGCGGTAGCGCTGGGGCTCGTCGGCGCAGACGATGATCCGGCGCACGCCTTCGGTCGTGAGCTTGTGGGTGAGCATCGGCACGGTGAGCGCGCCCTCGGCGTGCTGCGCGCCGGTCATCGCGACGACGTCGTTGTGCAGCAGCTTGAAGGTGATGTTCACGCCCGCGGCGACGCACGCCTGCACGGCGAGCTGGCCGGAGTGGAAATAGGTGCCGTCGCCGACGTTCTGGAACAGATGCCCTACGTCGGTGAACGGCGCCTGACCGATCCACTGCGCGCCTTCGCCGCCCATCTGGGTCAGCCCGGTGACCTTGCTGTCGGCGCGACCCGACATGGTCACCATGGTGTGACAGCCGATGCCGCCGCCCGCCAGCGAGCCTTCGGGGACGGCGGTCGAGCGGTTGTGCGGGCAGCCGCTACAGAAGTAGGCCGCGCGCTTGGCAGGCAGGACGTCCAGCGACAATGGCCGCGGCAGTGGACGTTTCAATTCGAGATAGCCGTCGAGCACGCGGCGCAGCGGGGCGGCGATGCGTCCGGAGGTCAGTTCGCCGTCTTGGCCGAACAGCGGGCGGCCGGAAGCGTCACGCTTGCCGACGATTTCGGGGGCGTCGGGCGTGCCGTACAGGATGTCCCGGATCTGGGTTTCGATGAAGGCGGTCTTGTCCTCGACGACGATCAGCCGCGACAAGCCCGCGGCGAACTCTCGGACACGTTCGGGCGCAATGGGATACGGCATGCCGATGCGCAGGAGTCGAATTCCCGCGGCGCGCAACGCGTCGTCGTCCACGCCGAGGTCGACCAGCGCTTGCCGTACCGCGTCGAAAGTCGTTCCGGTGGCGGCGACCCCAACGCTGGCGCGGGCCGGATGCACCTCGATCACGTCCAACCCGTTGCGCGTGCTGTACGCCTTGACCAATTCCCAGCGGGGGCCGTAGAGGTCCGCCTCCGCGAGCAGGCTGTCCGCGGGCGCGGCCATCGGACGCTGCCGGTAGCGGAATGGCCTGCCTTCCCAGTCGATCTCGGGCACCACGATGTCGATGTCGCCGACCGAGCCGTCGACGGTCCAGGCGCCGTCGGCGACATCGGCGACGATCTTGAGCGCCACGAGGCATCCCGAGGCACGCGACAAGGCCACGCCGTGCAGGCCCATGGTGATGATTTCGCGGGCGTTGCGGGGGAACAGCACCGGGATGTTCATCGCCGCCAGCGAACGCTCGCTCACCGCGGGCACGGTGGAGGACTTCGACGCCGGATCGTCGCCGACCAGCAGCAGCACGCCGCCACGCGCGTTCACGCCGTACATGTTGGCGTGGCGCAACGCGTCGGTCGCCCGGTCCAGCCCCGGCCCCTTGCCGTACCAGACACCGACAACGCCGTCGTGCGTGGCGGTACCCGCGGGCAGGTCGGCCTGGCTGCCCCACACCGAGGTCGCGGCCAGTTCCTCGTTCAATCCGGGAATGAACGTGATGTCGTGCTCGGTGCGGACATCCGGCATCCCGGCCAGCATCTTGTCGACGCCACCCAGCGGACTGCCCTGGTACCCGGATACGAACGTGCCGACTCGCCGGCCCGCCCGCAGATCGCGCACGTGCTGCTCGACCAGTTGCCGGGCGATGGCCTGGACACCGGTGAGGACTACCGTCCCAGCGCCGACGCGGTAACGGTCGGCAAGGTCATAGGGAGCTGCGATCAGATCGCGGTCAGCGAGCTCGGTCATATGGATCCACCCGTCCGCTCGGCACCAGCCGGGCGCCTCGCATCGTTGTGCACTTAGTACCGACATCGTGTCTCTAAAGATCTGAACGCACAACTGTTACGTAACTGACTGAGCATTGTGCGCAATCTTGAGCTTCAAGGATGGGCACCGCCTATGCACGATGCGAGGTAAATTGTGACGACGCGCACAAGGACGTCCCGGTCGGGTGGCGAGGTGGCTACGCCACACCGCGTCGCTCCCCCACACGGGTCCGCACCTATGTGAAGGTGGAGAGATGGGTATGCGCAGGAGGCGCACGGCGGTCGTCGCGGCCGCCGCGATGTGGGCGTTGACCGCGTGCGGGCAGCAGGAGCCGCACCCGGATTCCGGCGTCACCTCCGCACGGGACCCGACCGCCGCGGCGGCGCCTGGAACGCGGGCCGACCCGGGTCCCCGCAGCTACGCGGGCGGAAGGATGGTCGTCATTCCGCACGCGGCCGATCTGGAGCCCAGTGCGGCGATGGCCTTCTCGGAGTACGACATCGACGACGGTACGAACAAGCTCGCGATCCACATCCCGGGACCGGTCGGCTGCCCGAGCATCGGCTTCACCGCGCGGGTCGAGGAATCGGCCGAGCTGGTCGGTGTGCGGCTGATCCGTGGCCTGCACCGCGGCATGCCGCCGTGCCAGGGCGCAGGCCCGGAGCAGAAGCGCGAGTACGGCGTGGTCGTGGTTGATCTGGCACGACCACTGGGCAATCGGACGGTGCTCAGTCTCGCGTGAGCCGCGCCCGCCGGTCGGCGTACCGGGACCGGGCCGACCGCTCAATAGTGATCTTGTCGAACCGCGCGCCGCGCGTGTTGTGAATTCTCCCTTTCGTCGTTTCTCTTTCGGCACCGCGCCCGATTCGACGCTATTTTCGCAGCGGATGGTGCCGCCTCCGCGGCCACCGGCGGTCCCGGAGCAGAAGGAGGGTGCACCAGTTCGCCGCGTTCGGCCCACAGCCGTTTGCGGTGATTCCTTCTGTTCTTCCCGTGGTGAACGAGGCGGTTCGCCGCGGCTTTCCGTGCAGTGCCGGTCCGTCCGAAGCACCGACGCCGCGGCATGACTGCCGTGCGCCGGTGCGATGGCGGCTGACTTTCGAAGGAAAACCGTGTCCAGACTTCCGTTCCGGATCGCGATCTTGCTGCTGTTGAACGTCATCTCGGTCGGCCTGCTCGGCCTCCCGGCGACGGCTCAGCCGCTCTATCCCACGCCCGATCCTGATCCGTTCTACACCGCGCCGCCGGACCTGGCGGCCTTCGCACCCGGCGACGTAGTGCGGACGCGCAGGATCGACACCGGCCCCTACCTGGGGACCGAGGGCTGGCAGGTGGCGTTCCGGTCGACCAACTCGCAGGGCAAGCCGGTCATGGGCGTCACCACCGTCCTGCTGCCCGTCGGCGTCCGGAACCCGCCGCTGGTCTCCTACCAAGCGTTGATCAATTCCCTTGGCACCCAGTGCAACCCGTCGCGTTCGCTGTTCAACGGCGAATTGCAGGACGCGGTCGGCGCGATGCTGCCCATCGGTCGCGGTTGGGCGATCTCGCTGCCGGACTACCTCGGCCCCACCGCCGCCTATGGGGCGGCGCGGCTGGGCGGCATGATGACGCTCGACAGCGTCAAGGCCGTGCAGAAGGCCGCCGAGCTCGGTCTGCGCGACTCCCCGGTCGCCATCGCGGGCTATTCCGGCGGCGGCATGGCCACCGCCTGGGCCGCCGCGCTGCAACCGAGCTACGCGCCGGAACTGCGCCTCACCGCGGCCGTGGCCGGCGGCATCCCCGCCGACCTCGAGGAGATGGCCCTCGCGCTCGGCTTCGACCCGCACCCCGGCTTCGGGCTCGCGTTCGCCGCGGCCATGGGACTGGAGCGCGAGTACCCGGACCGGCTGCCGGTCTCCGATCAGCTCAACGAGAACGGCTTGTGGTTCCGGGAATTCACGCACGACGCCTGCCGCCGGTTCCTGCTGTTCCACGGCGCGTTCCGCAGCGCCGAGCAGATGGCGGCGACCAAGAGCCTGATGGACAGCCCGGAAGCGCGTACTGTGCTGCGGGAGAACAGCCTTCGCCATTTCCAAGGCGTACCGGCCGTTCCCACCTATCTCTGGCAGGGCCGATTCGACACGCTCACGTTCTACGGGCCCGTCGCCGAGGTCGCCGACCGGTATTGCAAGGCAGGTGCGCCGGTGGAGTTCCACACCTATGACATCTCCGAGCACATGACCGCGGCGGTCGCCGGATTCGCGGACGCGTGGAACTACGTGGAGTCCAGGTTCCGCGGTGAACCCGCGACGACGAACTGCTGACCACTGACGAGCAGCGGCCCGGGCGACGATCGCCCGGGCGCTGTTGTCTCATCAGCTGATCGAGCGGACCTGCCGCTCGTATTCTCCGCGGGTCTTCTCGTCCGCGGGATGCAGTGCACGGTCGCCGTCGAACAGCCTGCGGACCAGACGCACCGCGCGTTCCGGCGCGGCGGCCAGCGCGATGTCCACCGGACCGAGGTAATTCGGCACGGCCACTTCGGCTTTGCGCGTTACGCAGGTGCGCACGATCGCGGCGGCGACGTCCTCCGGGTCGACGGTCGGCATGCCGTGGCCGAGCGCCAGGCCCGAGGAAAGACGGGTGCGCACCGCCGACGGCAGCACGCAGCTGACGCTGACGCCGTGTTCGGCGAACTCCAGACGCGTGGCCGCCGAGAGACCCACGGCCGCGAACTTGCTCGCGTTGTAGACGGCAAGTCCGGGGATCGGGACCTTGCCCGCCAGCGAGGCGACGTTGACGATATGGCCGCGGCCACGCTCGATCATGCCCGGCGCGGCGGCCCGCATGCCGTGGATGAGGCCCCACACGTTGATGTCCAGCGTGGCCTGGCCCACCACGTCGGGCTCGTCCAGGAACGCGCCCGCAGGCATCACGCCCGCGTTGTTGACCAGGATGTCGACCTCCCCCACCGCGTCGATCACGGTGTCCCACTGACCGCGCGAGCGCACGTCCAGTTCATAGGCGACCCCGCCGATCGCGGCGGCGGCCGCTTCGGCGGCAGGTTTGTCCACATCCGCGAGCACGACCCGAGATCCTTTGGCGGCGAACAATTCCGCAGTGGCTCGGCCGATGCCGCGGCCGCCGCCGGTGATCAGGACCGTTGCCGCACGCAGGTCGATGCCGGGGTAACCGGATCCGAGAAGGCTCATTCGAAGGCTCCTTGTTCGAGCGCGCGACGGGTGCTACGCAGGCTGTGTTCGAAGGTGGCGAGGCGGCGACGGCCGTCCATGAAGTTGGCGCCCATCACCGCGAGATCGTCGGCGGTGGCGCCCACGAAGAGGACCTTGGTTCCCGCGGCGCGCAATCGCACGATCTCGGCATCGAGCTCGGCGCTCATGCGATTGCGCATCTGCCGCTCGAGCAGATGACCCACACCGATCGCGGGAATCCGTCCCGCCGAGGCCATCGGGGCGAGCACGAGCACCTCGTCGAGCTTTTCGCCGGCGAGCAGGTCCACCGATGCGGTGGACCCCGCTCCGCCGTCGACGAAACGCCGTCCGGCGATCCTGACCGGCGGGAACCAGCCGGGGATCGCCCAGGACGCACGCAGCGCTTCTCCGATGGTCGCGTCGGGTGCGTCCGGCGAACCGAACGCCACCCGCTGTCCGGTCTCGTAGTCCATTGCCACCAGCCGGGTTGCCGGATGCGGTACCCACGAGCGGCCCGGGTTGAGTTTTTCGGCCAGCCGCTGCAACCAGCCGGGGTCACCGCCGCCGATCGGCAGCAGTCCGCTACCCGCGGACAGCAGCGCCTGCCCCGGCTCATGGCGCCGCAGGAGCAGCCGTGGCGAGCCGAGCCGCGGGCGCGGCAGCGGAGGAAAGCGCCCTGGTTCGGATTGCCCGTGCTCGCGCAAGATCGGGTTGGTCGAGGTGCCGCGTTGCATGGCGACCAGTTCGTCGACCGAGACGCCACTGCCGAGCATCGTCACCGCCTCCGCGCCCGCTGAGGTGCCGATCAGCACGTCGGCCTCGCGCGGATCCCAGTCGAGCACGTCGCGCGCGGCGGCCAACGCGGCGACGATCCACGCGGCCCCCACGGTGCCACCGCATCCGATGGCCAGGCCGCGGCGCTGCGGCCCATTGTTGTTACTCATAGTCTCAGACACTAGCCGGACTTCGCCGGAATGCCACCCGTCTCGGGTCCTTCGACCGGCCTCAGGCCGTGAAGTGCAGTGTCCATTCGCCGCGATAGTGCAGGCGGGTCACGCTTCCGGGCGGGATATCGATGCGCCAGAAAGATTTCGGCGGGGCGTCCAGGGTCACCAGCAGAGCGGCCCGGATGACCGCCGGGTGGGTGACCGCGATGGTGGACACGGCCTGGGCGGCGACCTCGGCCATCCACAATCCGGTCCGCTCGATCACGTCCACCACGGACTCGCCGCCGTGCCCGCGGAACTCCGGATCGGTGAGCCACGCGTACAGCTCGTCCTGGGGTACCGACATGAGTTCCCCGCCGCGCCAGGCGCCCGCGTCCAGGTCGCGCAACCGGCTGTCCTCCGTGCCAGGCAAGCCGAGCAGAGCGGCGGTCTCGATGGTCCGGCGTTCGGGTCCGGTGAGCACCCGCGGAGCTGTCAGCGGTCCGCATCCCGACATCGCCCGGCGACCCGCCTCGGTGAGCGATTCGTCGACCGGAAAACGTGCCTTGCGCATCGCCTCGGTCATGCCATGGCTGACCAGGTCGAGTTTGAGCACCTTTTGCACCTGTCGAAGCGTACGGCGCGACAGCTACGGCCACGCACACAACGGCACGGGCGTGCTTGTCGGTGGCGCGGTGCACACTGATGCCATGGCCCAGTTCTCCCGCGCGACCCAGGAGTGGTTCGACGGCGCGTTCCCGGCGCCCACGTCCGCTCAGCTCGGGGCGTGGCGGGCGATCGCGGCGGGCGAGCACACCCTCGTCGTCGCGCCGACCGGCTCCGGGAAGACGCTGTCCGCGTTCCTCTGGGCGATCGACCAGCTGGCTACCCGGGATGGAACCGGCGAGCGTACCGGCACCTCGGTGCTGTACGTGTCGCCGCTGAAGGCGCTGGCCGTGGACGTGGAGCGCAATCTCCGGGCGCCGCTGGTCGGCATCACGCAGACCGCCAAGCGGCTGGGCGTTCAGCCACCGGAGATCACCGTCGGCGTCCGTTCCGGCGACACCAGCGCCGCCGACCGGCGGTCCATGCTGCGCACCCCGCCGGACATCTTGATCACCACACCGGAATCGCTGTTCCTCATGCTCACCTCGGCCGCGCGGGACACACTGCGCGACGTGCGCACGGTGATCGTGGACGAGGTGCACGCGATCGCCGGTTCCAAACGCGGCGCGCACCTGGCACTGTCGCTCGCCCGGCTCGACCTGCTGACCGAGCAACCGGCCCAGCGCATCGGCCTGTCCGCCACGGTCCGGCCGCCGGAGGAAGTCGGGCGCTTCCTGGTCGGCAATGCGCCGATCACCCTGGTCGCGCCGCCCGCGCCGAAGACGTTCGATCTGTCGGTGCGCGTTCCGGTCGCGGACATGACCGAGCCGGGCGACTCCGACCAGCCGGGATCGATCTGGCCGCACGTGGACGAGGCTATCGTCGAGCTCGTCCTGGAGCACCGGTCCTCCATCGTGTTCGCCAACTCGCGCAGGCTGGCCGAACGTCTCACCGCCCGATTGAACGAGGCCTACGCGGCACGGCTGGGCGAGCCGGTGGAGACCGAGCACAAACCGCCCGCCCAGCTCGGCGCTTCCACCGAGGTGATCCACGGCGCGGGGGCGCTGCTGGCGCGGGCGCACCACGGTTCGGTGAGCAAAGAGCAGCGAGCGCTGATCGAGGACGATCTCAAAAGCGGGCGGCTGCGCTGCGTCGTCGCCACCAGCAGCCTGGAACTCGGCATCGATATGGGCGCGGTGGACCTCGTCGTGCAGGTCGAGGCGCCGCCCTCGGTAGCGAGTGGGTTGCAGCGGATCGGCCGCGCCGGCCATCAGGTCGGCGAGATCTCCCGCGGAGTGATCTTCCCGAAGCACCGCACCGACGTCATCCACTGCGCGGTGGCGTCGCAGCGGATGACCGCGGGACAGATCGAGGCGATCCAGATCCCAACGCACCCACTGGACATACTCGCGCAGCAGACCGTCGCCGCGTGCGCACTCGATCCGATCGACGTCGACGCATGGTTCGACGTGGTGCGCGGCACGGGGAGTTACGCGGCGCTGCCGCGCTCGGCCTACGAATCGGTGCTGGACCTGCTCTCCGGGCGTTATCCCTCCGACGAGTTCGCCGAGCTGCGGCCCCGGCTGGTGTGGGACCGCGACGCCGGGACGCTCACCGGGCGGCCCGGCGCGCAACGCCTGGCCGTGACCTCCGGCGGCGCGATCCCCGACCGCGGGTTGTTCGCGGTGTACATGGTGGGCGAGAAGGCCTCGCGCGTCGGTGAACTCGACGAGGAGATGGTCTACGAATCACGGGTCGGCGACGTGTTCGCGCTCGGGGCGACGAGCTGGCGGATCGAGGAGATCACCTTCGATCGGGTGCTGGTCACGCCCGCTTTCGGGCAGCCGGGCCGGTTGCCCTTCTGGCACGGCGATGGGCTCGGGCGGCCCGCGGAGCTCGGTGCGGCGCTCGGAGCGTTCGTGCGCACGGTCGGGCAGCGGCTCGTAGCCGAGCCGGACGGCGCGGCTGGAAGCCGGAAGCCATTGCGGCGCAAGACAAGTGCGTCAGCCGATGCGGTGTCGCTCGATCCGGCGGCGTCCGATCGTCCGGCGGCTGATTCGGTTGCACCGGGTTCAGCCGAGCCCGATCCGGCGGAGCCCGGTTCAGCCGAACCCGGTTCGACCGCGAGCGGTTCAGCCGACCCTGGTTCGGGCGCAAGCAGAAAGGCGGAGCCCCGTTCGTCCACGCGCCGGTCAGCCGCGCCTGGTTCAGCGGAGCCACTCTCTGGCGCACCCGGTTCGGCGAATCCGTCTGGTGCGCAACCCGAGGGCGCTGGTCTCGAGCACGACCGGGCACCGGCTTCCGATTCGCGTTCCGCGCGGCGAAAGCCAGGCAGGGCCGAATCCGGTGCGAGCCCAGCAGAGGACGGCATCGCGCAGGTGCTGCGATCGGCCGGTCTGGACGACAACGCGACCGCCAACCTGCTCACGCTGCTGGACGACCAGCGCACCGCGACCGGTCATCTGCCCAGCGATCGCACGCTGGTCGTGGAGCGTTTCCGCGACGAACTCGGCGACTGGCGACTGGTCCTGCACTCGCCCTACGGACTGCCGGTGCACGCGCCGTGGGCGCTGGCCGTCGGTGCGCGGCTGCGCGAGCGGTTCGGCGTGGAAGCCGCGTCGAACGCCTCCGACGACGGCATCGTGGTGCGGCTGCCCGACACCACCGACGATCCGCCCGGCGCCGAGCTGTTCGTGTTCGAATCCGACGAGATCGACGACATCGTCACCGAGCAAGTGGGCGGCTCGGCGCTGTTCGCGTCCCGGTTCCGGGAGTGCGCGGCACGCGCCTTGCTGCTGCCCCGCCGCGACCCCGGCAAGCGCGCCCCGCTGTGGCAGCAGCGCCAGCGCTCGGCCCAGTTGCTCGACGTAGCGCGCAAGTTTCCCGAGTTTCCGATCCTTTTGGAGACGGTGCGCGAATGCCTGCGCGATGTCTACGATCTGCCGTCGCTGCGCGAGTTGCTCGGCCGGGTGGGGCGCCGCCAGGTGCGGCTGGTCGAGGTGGAGACCGCGACGCCGTCACCGTTCGCGAGCGCCCTGCTGTTCGACTACATCGGCCAGTTCATGTACGACGGCGACAGCCCGCTGGCCGAGCGCCGCGCCGCCGCGCTCTCGCTCGACTCCGGTCTGCTCGCCGAGCTGCTCGGCCGGGTGGAGCTGCGCGAACTGCTGGACGCCGCGGTCATCGGCCAGACCGAGCGGGAGCTGCAGCGGCTCACGCCGGAGCGGCGCGCGAGGGACGCCGAGGGCTTGGCGGATCTGCTGCGGCTGCTCGGGCCGCTCACCGCCGCGGAAGCCGCCGAGCGCTGCGAAGAGCAGCCCGCGGAATGGTTCGCGAGTCTGGTGGCCGCGCGGCGGGCGCTGGAGGTGTCGTTCGCGGGCCGGAGCTGGTGGGTGGCGGTGGAGGACGCTTCCCGCCTGCGTGACGCGTTGGGAGTTCCGCTGCCGATCGGAACGCCCGCGGCGTTCATCGAGCCGGTGGCCGATCCGCTCGGCGACCTGATCGGCCGCTACGCCCGCACGCACGGGCCATTCGGCACCGAGGCGGTCGCGGCCCGGTTCGGGCTCGGCACCGCCGTCGCCGCTTCCGCGCTGCACCGGCTCGTCGCCGAGAAACGTGTGGTGGAAGGCGAATTCACGCCCGGAGCCGCCGGGTCGGAATGGTGTGACGTGCAGGTGCTGCGCCGGTTGCGCCGTCGGTCGCTCGCCGCCGCGCGGCATGAGGTCGAGCCGGTTTCCACCGCCGCGTTCGGCCGATTCCTGCCGTCCTGGCAACACATCGGCACCGGTGCACTGCGTGGCGTCGACGGCGTCGCGGCCGTCGTGGAACAGCTTGCCGGCGTGCCGATTCCGGCATCCGCCTGGGAATCGTTGATCCTGCCCACACGGGTGCCGGACTACACCCCCGCCATGCTCGACGAACTCATGGCGACCGGCGAGGTGATCTGGTCCGGACATGGCGCCATCACCGCGAAGGATGGCTGGATCGCCCTGCACTTGGCCGACCAAGCCCCGTTCACGCTCGCACCACCGGACGAGATAGATCTTTCGGACGTTCAGCTGCGGCTGCTCACGGCATTGGGCGCGACCCTGGTGCCGCGCACACCTCTCGGAACCGCCGACGCCACGGCAGGCCGCGAGCCGGTGCCGCTGGACGAGCCCGATCCGTCGGCCGATGGCACTGATGCGGGGACCGATTCGAGCCGAAAGCGAACCGCTGGACGAGCGACAAGAGTCGGCCGCGATCCGATCAGAGCTGCCGATGGCCCGGCTGATCGCGAGCCGGTGCCACTGGATGAGCGGGATCCATCATCGACAAACGGCGATGGCACGCAGCGGGATTCGACCGGGAGCCGATCCGCCGGACACGAACCGTTCGCGGGCGGTGATACGCCGGCCGGAAGGACTGTGGCGCCTCAGGATGTCCGCGGGCGTTGGTCGCCGAGCGATTTCGGTCCCGCGGACCGCGCAGAACAATTCGCGGGCGGTGATACGCCGGCCGGAAGGACTGTGGCGCCTCAGGATGTCCGCGGGCGTTGGTCGCCGAGCGATTTCGGTCCCGCGGACCGCGCAGAACAACTCGGCGCAGCACAACGGCTGGTCCCGGTTCCACAGGGCGGAGGTGCGTTCTTCTTCCGGCAGCTGTCGGATGCCTCCGGACTGCTCGACGACTCCGCGGTGGTTACGGCGTTGTGGGAATTGGTCTGGGCGGGCTTGGTTTCCGGCGACACGTTCGCCCCGGTACGCGCGCTGCTGTCGGGAACGGCACGGAGCACGACCGCGCATCGCACGCCCCGGCGCGCTCCCCGCGGCCGTGCCTACCTGCCCCGGCCGAGTATGCCGACTCGTTCCGGTCCGCCTTCGGTAGCCGGACGGTGGTCGCTGTTGCCGGAGCGCGTCTCGGACAACACCGTGCGCGCGCACGCGACCGCGGATCTGCTGCTGGAGCGGTACGGGGTGCTGACCAGAGGATCGGTGCAGAACGAAGGAGTGCCGGGCGGATTCGCGCTGATGTACCGGGTGCTGACCGAATTCGAGGACCGCGGGCGTTGCCGCCGCGGATATTTCGTCGACTCGCTCGGCGGCGCCCAGTTCTCCACCACCGACGTGGTGGACCGACTGCGCTCCTTCGACACCGAGCGAGCCCGCCCCGAGTCCAGGCAGCCGACCGGCACGGTGCTGGCGCTGGCCGCCTGCGATCCCGCCAACCCGTACGGCGCCGCGCTGGCCTGGCCGAAGAGCGACGTCGAGGGCGGGCATCGTCCCGGACGCAAAGCCGGGGCGCTGGTCGTGCTGGTGGACGGGGAACTCGTCCTCTATCTGGAACGGGGCGGCAAGACCCTGTTGACCTTCACCGAAGACCCCGACGCGCGCCGCGGCGCCGCGCAGGCCCTGGCCGACCTGGTGCGGCATCGCCGCGTGGACTCGCTGGTCATCGACCGCGTCAACGGAGACACCGTGCACGGCAATACTTTCGCCGCCTTCCTCACCGAGGCGGGCTTCTCCAACACGCCGCGCGGGCTGCGGCTGCGGAGCCGCCCGTGAACCCACAGACCGGCACCGCGGCCGTGTCCGAGGAGGTACGCGGCGCGCCCCGCGCACTGCGCTACGTCGGGGCCACCGCGCGGTTCCGGCACCAGGTCGAAGGCACAGCCAAAGCCGACCCGGCGCACCATGCTGAGCTGGTCGAGCTCAGATCACCCGGGCCGCACCGTGCCCGAAGGTGACACCGTATTCCTCACCGCCAAGCGGCTCCGGACCGCATTGGCGGGAAAGGAGCTGACCCGCAGCGACTTCCGAGTGCCGCGCTTTGCCACGCTCGACCTGCGTGGGCAAGTGGTCGAGAGCGTCGGCAGCTACGGCAAGCACCTTTTCATCCGCACGCCGACCGTCAGTGTCCACACGCACCTGAAGATGGAGGGCAGCTGGAGCGTGTTCCACTGCGGACAGCGGTGGACCAAACCGCGGGTCGCCGCCCGGGTGGTGCTGAGCACCGAGGAAGTGGAAGCGGTCGGGTTCTCGCTGGGCACCGTCGACGTGGTGCGAATCGGCGATGAACACCGGATCATCGACCATCTCGGGCCGGATCTGCTCGGTCCGAATTGGGATGCGGCGGAAGCGGTCCGGCGGCTGGAGCGCTATCCGAACCAGCCGATCGGTGTCGCCGTGCTCGACCAGCGCAACCTCGCCGGCATCGGCAATATCTACCGCAGCGAGATCTGTTTCCTCCGCCGCGTCCACCCCGCCACCCGAGTGGGCGACGTCCCCGATCTGCTCGCCCTGGTCGACGAGGCGCACCGGGTGCTGACCGAGGCCGTGAACAAACCGCTACGACGCCCGCTGGCCTACGGCCGAACCCACCGCCCATGCCAACGCTGCGGTACACCGCTGAAGGCCGACTTGCTCCACTACACCGCCCCTGAATACGACCGCGTGGTCCAGCGTGAACGCGGCATCTATTTCTGCCCGCGCTGCCAGCCCGTTCCGCCGATGTAGTCCGGCAGGGCCGTACCGGTCCGGGCTTCCTGCGGTGTGCGCAGGGTAGCCCGCAGCCGGTGTCGTCCGGCGGCAGCAACCGCGCCCATGCCCGCCACCGGCGCCAACCGGTCGAGATGGCGCGCGTCCGCGACCCTGAGGTCAGGCAGGTCTGGATGTCAGGATGCGCGAACCGACGCACCTGGTTTCGTGTGGATGGGGCATCACCCCTCGGACGGCACCGGTTCCAGGATTTCCGGTCGGGGTTCGGGGGCGGCGATCCGCAGGGCGTCCGCGGAGGCGTCGTCGGGCTGGGTCTGCGAGTGGACTTCCGCGTCGACCCTGGCCTGATAGGTGCGGATCTCCCGGTCGGTCTCCTCCTCGTTCCAGCCCAGGATCGGGGCGACCAGCCCGGCCACTTGCTCGGCACAGTTGGCACCGCGGTGCGAATACTCGATCGAGATCCGGGTCCGCCGGGCCAGGATGTCGTCCAGGTGCAGCGCGCCCTCGGCTGCGGCCGCGTAGGCCGCCTCCACCTGCAGATACGAAGGCGCGTCCGTGATCGGTTGCAGCAGTTCGGGTTTGTCCTCGGCCAAGGCCATGACCTCATAGATCAGCGAGCCGTACCGGTCCAGCAGGTGCTTGATCCGGTAGGGGTGCACGCCGTACGTCTCGGCCAGCTGCACCGTCTGGTTGACCAGCGCGAAATACCCGTCCGCGCCGAGCAGCGGCACCTTCGCGGTGACCGACGGGGAGACCCGGGCCGGAATATCCTGCGCCGCCTCGTCCACCGCGTCGTAGGCCATCACGCGATAGGTGGTGTACTTGCCGCCCGCAATGCCGACCAAGCCGGGCGCGACCCGGGCCACGGCGTGCTCACGCGACAGCTTGGAGGTCTCGTCGCTCTCCCCCGCCAGCAGCGGGCGCAGCCCCGCGTACACGCCGTCGATGTCGTCGGATGTGAGCGGTGTGACCAGCACTTGGTTCACCCGTTCGAGCAGGTAGTCGATATCGGCCTTGGTGGCGGCCGGGTGCGCCAGATCCAGGTTCCAGTCGGTGTCGGTGGTGCCGATGATCCAGTGCGTGCCCCACGGGATGACGAACAGCACCGAGGTGGCGGTGCGCAGGATGATCGCGGTGTCGCTGACGATCCGGTCACGCGGCACCACGATGTGCACGCCTTTGGACGCCCGCACGTGGAAGCGGCCCCGCTGATGCGACAGGGCCTGGACTTCGTCGGTCCACACGCCGGTCGCGTTGATCACGACGTGGCCGCGGACCTCCCCGGTGCGCCCGTCCTCGGTGTCGCGCACCTTGACGCCGACCACCCGGTCGGACTCACGCAGCAATCCGACCACCTGGGTGGACATGCGGATCACGGCGCCGTAGTGCGCGGCGGTGCGCGCCACCATCATGGTGTGGCGCGCGTCGTCGACGACGGTGTCGTAGTAGCTGACACCGCCGATCAGCGAGTCGCGCCGCAACCCCGGCGCCAGCCGCAACGCGCCCGCGCGGGACAGATGCCGTTGACCGGGAACTGTTTTCGCGCCGCCCATGGTGTCGTAGAGGACCAGCCCGGCGGCGACATACGGACGCTCCCAGGCGCGGCGGGTCAGCGGATACAGGAAGCGCAACGGCTTGACCAGATGCGGCGCCAGGGTGGACAGCGAAAGCTCGCGTTCCCGCAGCGCCTCGCGCACCAATCCGAACTCCAGTTGTTCCAGATACCGGAGTCCGCCGTGGAACATCTTCGACGACCGGCTGGAGGTACCCGACGCGAGATCGCGAGCCTCCACCAGCGCGACCTGCAAACCCCTGGTCGCCGCGTCCAGGGCGATGCCGGCCCCCACGATTCCGCCGCCGACGACGACCACGTCGAAATGATCCTTGCCGAAGCGCTCCCACGCCGTCGTGCGCTGCTCCGGGCCGAGGAACTGCGAATCCGGTTTGTTGGCCATGCTCGACTCCTCCCGCGACGCGGATGTGTCCGACACGAGCCCTCCACACCAGGCTAAGCGAATCGGCAGTGTTTGTTCCGCAGCCCCGGTAGCCACGAATCGGAAATGATCAGTTTCACTTCGGTCCGGACGCACCAGCGCGGCCGCACCGGCCGAAAACCCCGTTTCGAGCATCGCGGGACAAGTAACCTGCACGAATGCGTCGTTATGTGGCCGCCATCGACCAGGGCACGACCTCCAGCCGGTGCATCGTCTTCGACCGGCAGGGACGCGTGGCCGGCGTCGCGCAGCGCGAACACGAGCAGATCTTCCCGCAACCGGGTTGGGTCGAGCACGATCCCGGGACCATCTGGCGCAACACCGCATTCGTGCTCGGCGACGTGCTGGAGCGCACCGGCCTCGGCGGCGGCGACATCGCCGCGGTCGGGGTCACCAATCAGCGCGAGACCACGGTGGTGTGGGATCGCAAGACCGGCGAACCGGTGCACAACGCCATCGTCTGGCAGGACACCCGGACCGATCGTCTGTGCACCGAGCTGGGCGGTGCGAGCGGACCGACCCGCTACCAGGACCGCACCGGCCTGCCACTGTCCACCTACTTCGCCGGGCCGAAACTGCGCTGGATCCTGGACAACGTTCCGGGCGTGCGGGAACGCGCGGAGGCGGGCGAGCTGTGCTTCGGCACCATCGACAGCTGGGTGCTGTGGAATCTCACCGGCGAGCACATCACCGACGTGACCAATGCATCCCGCACCATGCTGCTGGATCTGCGCTCGCTGCAGTGGGATTCGCGGATCTGCGCGGAGTTCGGCGTGCCGGAGTCGATGCTGCCGCGGATCGTGAGCTCATCGGAGGTCTACGCGCCGATAAACTCCGGGCCGCTGGCCGGGGTGCCGGTCGCGGGCATCCTCGGCGACCAGCAGGCCGCCACTTTCGGCCAGGCCTGCCTGTCGCCGGGCGAGGCCAAGAACACCTACGGCACCGGCAATTTCATGCTGCTGAACACCGGAACCACGCCGGTGTTCAGCAAGCACGGCCTGCTCACCACGGTGTGCTACCGCCTGGGCGACGCCGACCCGGTGTACGCGCTGGAAGGATCCATCGCGGTCACCGGCGCGCTGGTGCAGTGGTTCCGCGACAACCTCGGCATCATCTCCGCCGCCGAGGAGATCGAGCCGCTGGCCCGCAGCGTTCCCGACAATGGCGGCGCCTACATCGTGCCCGCCTTCTCCGGGCTCTTCGCGCCGCGCTGGCGGCCGGACGCGCGCGGTGTGATCGCCGGGCTCACCCGGTTCGTGACCAAGGCGCACCTGGCGCGGGCGGTGCTGGAATCCACCGCGTTCCAAACCCGCGAGGTGGTCGACGCGATGCGCGCCGACGCCGAGTCCCAGCGGCTCGGCCTCGAGCTGACCACCCTGAAGGTGGATGGCGGCATGGTCGGCAACGACCTGCTCATGCAGTTCCAGTCCGACATCCTCGACGTGCCTGTGGTGCGTCCGGTGGTCAACGAGACCACCGCACTCGGCGCGGCGTACGCGGCCGGGCTCGCCGTCGGCTACTGGTCGGGCACCGACGACATCCGGGCCAACTGGGCCGCCGACAAGACCTGGCACCCGACCATGCCGCACGCGGACCGGGACGCACACCTCGCGGCGTGGAACAAGGCGGTCGAGCGCACCTACGACTGGGTCGGCTGAGCGTTCTCCGGCGCTACCCGGCGGCGTCCGCGAGCCGGTCGACGGCCAGTACCAGCGTCGCCGCGTCGGAGGTGGTGAAGCACATCCGCATCGAGTTGCGGTATCCGCCGTCGACCGCGAACGCGGAGCCGGGAACGTAGGCGACACCGGACTCCAGCGCACGCGGCAGGAGCTGGCCGGTGTCGGTGCCATCGGTGAAATCGGCCCAGACGAACATGCCGCCCGCCGCGTCGCTGCACCGCACACGTTCGCCGAACCGGGTGCGCATCGCGTGCACAAGCGCCTTGGCCCGCTCGCCGTAGACCGCGCGGACATGGTCGACATGGCCGGCCAGCCACGTCGTGTCGGCGAGCAGGTCGGCGGCGATCTGCTGGGTGAGCGCCGAACCGCACAGGTCCGCTCCCTGCTTCAGCAGTTCGACCGCGCGGCAGACCGGTTCGGGCGCGACCATCCAGCCGACGCGCAGGCTCGGCGAGAGGATCTTCGACGCGCTCGAAAGCCGAATGACGTTGCCGGAGTACGACGCCACCGGCGCCGGTGCGGGGCTGTCGAACCACAGCTCGCCGTACGGATCGTCCTCGATCACCCAGAATCCGTGCTGCTCGGCCAACCTGGCCAGTTCCATGCGCCGCCGCGGGCTCATGGTCACGCCGCCTGGGTTGTGGAAACTGCTCACCGTGTGGACCACGGCCGGGCGCTCCCCACCCGCGATCAGCTCGGTGATCGCCTCGGTGCGCATGCCCTCGCCGTCCAACGGCACCGCGGCGATACGCGCACCCGCGGCCCGGAAGACTTGCAGCGCACCGACATACGCCGGATCCTCGACCACGACCAGCGCGCCCGGGTCGAGCAGCACCTCGGCCAGCAGCGACAACGCCTGCTGCGAACCGTGCGTCACGAACACCTCGGCGAGTCGCACCGAGCGGCCGAGTCCCGCCGACTCCCGGTGGGCGAGCACCTCACGCAGCGGCGTCCACCCGGTCGACTCGGTGTACTGCAGGCAGCCGTTGTGGCTCAGCGCCGCATCCGCCGCCGCGGCCAAGCGCTCGCGCGGCATGAGCTCGGCGTCCGGCAGGCCGCCGGCCAGGCTCACGATATCGGCGCGCGAGGTCAGCTTCAGGAGATCGCGGATCACCGAACTCCGCAGGCCCTCCAGTTTGCCTGCCAGCGGTGGGATGGTCGGCGACATGGGAAACCTCCGGGGGACGCCGCGGGACGCGATATCCCACTGTCGCATATCTCGGCCAGAACCCGAAATATTCATCCCATGATCCGGGAACGTCCCTGGTAGGCCGAGTTACAGGCGGTCCCTGATCGCGTAGACCAAGGTTTTGCCGTCCCGGCTCGCCGTGGTGACCGTCTGCTTGTACACCGTGGTGGTCCCGTCGGGGCGATGCTCGGTCAGGTCGACGTCGAAGGTGTCGGCGGCCGTCTCGGTGATCCGCAGACAATGCGTGGTGCCGACCGGCACCTGCTCGTCGATGCCCTTCTGAATGTTCTCCGCGGCCGAGACGTTCTCCGCGTCGGGAGCGACGAACCGCCTGGCCCGCTCACCGCTGCGCTCGACGTAGAAGGCGTACTGCAAGCCGAGGATTGCCCCGGGGCCGCTGCTGGTGTCGCCCACGCCGTTGCCCACCGTAACCTTGCCGTCCTTGCTGGACGGGCAGCTCAACGCCGCCGTGGTGGTGCCGACTTCGGGAGCGGCGCCGGTGTCGCCGTTGTCGCGGGAGACCGCGATGATGGTCACGGTCAGCGCGATCAGCACCACGACCGCGGCGAGCGCCCCGAGCACAACCCACCGGGGCGAGGAGCCGGAGCGTCGCGGGGGCGTGGATGGCGTCGGGGGCACGCGCAATGCCAGCCGCATGGCGATCGGGTCTTCGGCCCAGGACAGGCCGGACTCGGATGACGCAGGCGGCTTCGGCACGGCGCCCTCGGCGGTCGGCTGCTTCCACCATGAATCCTGCTCGCTGCCCGTGTTCTGCGGACGCGCGGCCTCCGGAGCAGGCTGCTCGGGCTGAGCGGGCGCCGTCGGCCGTTCGGTGTAGACCGTGGAATCCGGCGCGCGATACTGCGGGGCCGGTGCGGGCGTCGTCTCCGGCTCGCCCGCCGGACGCCAGCCGAGTTCGGGGTGGTCGCTCGGCTGCTGCGGGACCTGCCAGGTCGGGCCGGTATCGGCTCCCATCGGCGGACCGAATTCCGAAACGGGCGGCCCGAATTCGGAAACCGGCGGCCCGAACTCGCCCAGCGGCGGACCGAAATCCGACCCGGACCGGTCGGACTCGTTCTCCCTCGCATCACCCTCGGAGGTCACACCCAATCCTTTCCCAGGACACACGAGTGGGGCGGTCGTGAACGACCGCCCCACCCGTCGAGATCAGCACGCGTCAGTACTGGAGCGAACCACCCCACTGGGCGGTGACGCCAGCCACGTCGACGGTCTGCGGAGCAATCTCGCCCGACTGGAACGGAAGCTTAACCTGTGCGGCTGCCTCCAGCGCGGCCGCGCCGCCCGGCTGCTCCCGGATCCAATTCTCCACCGCGGCCTTGGCCATGTTCAGCTGGGTGGTGTCGAACACCGCGGTGGCGTTGTTGTCGGCCAGGCCCTCGCCACCGGTGTAGGTGGTGAGCTTGACGGTGTTCTTGTCGACGAACTCCACCGAGACGCCCGCTTCGCCCTGGCCGGTCGGCGTGCGGTAGCCGATGGTGCCGACGTAGCCGGCCTCGTTGCTGAAGTGGTGCGTGTTGGCCACATAGCCGGGCAACACGTGGTTGCCGTTGAGGTTCGCGCCGATCTCCGCGTGCGGACCGGTCATCTCCACGACCGGAGCGGGCGGGGCGGCCTGCTGCCGCGGCGCCTGCCAGCGCGGCTTCGGCTGCACCAGCGTGGAGTTCTCCGGCTGCTGCGCCTCGGCGTTCTCGCCACCCTGTGTGCCCGGCTGCGGGGCCGCCT
>NZ_BDBA01000157.1 GCF_001612745.1 Nocardia amamiensis NBRC 102102
GAGCAGTCCGGCGGCCACGGCGTGGTCCAGCTCCACCGGCGCGAGCGCGGCGGCGACCTCCCGCTCGGGCAACGCGTCGCCGAGCAGCAGCAGGCGGATGAGCGTGCCGAGTTCGCCTGCCTCGCGCGCCGCCCTGCGCACCGGAACCGGCTCCGAGCGGCCGAGTGCGGCGTGCGCGTCGCCGAGTACCTCGAGCAAGCTGTCGGCGTCGTAGCCGACCCTGGTCAGGGCGGTCCGCAGGTCCGGGCACAGCGCGGTGAGCAGCGATCCGGTGGTGGTCGGTCGGTTCGTAGGCACATCGGTACTCTGCCACCGCGACCGTCTGGTACGGACTAGGTGGTCTCGAGTCGGGGCACCTCGCACCTCGGCCCCGGCGATCGCCACTGCACCGGCCCGCGCGGCCGACAGCTCCGCGAGTCTTTGTGGTCGATTCCTCCGCGGTGACCTGCGTGGTCGGCAGTTTCGTGCGAGCCTGTGTGGCCGATGGCTCGGCGGCGCGCCTGTGCGGTCGACGGTTCGGTGGCGACCCGTGCGGTCAACAGTTCGCACCCCTGCGGTCGACTGCAGCGCACCATCCGCCGATCGTCGAGCGGCTTCGGCAATCCGAGAGAAACCGCTTGGGCCGGTGTAGATCACGTGGCGGGTGGATGTGAGTGCACCGCGCGTGTCGGCGGTGTCGCAAGGTTGCCGCGGACGGAGGAGTTGTGCCGGAAGGTGATTCAAACGCCGTTCGGGTTGCGCGTGGTGACGCAGTACGGCGCGTCGCTGGGATCGTTCAGGACGATCCAGTGTTCATGCCGCCGCACCACCGTCGCGCCGGGCGCTTCGTGCCAGGCCCGCAGGTCGACTCATGTGGCCGGGGGGTGCGGGTGCGCTCAGCGCGTCGGCGGTGTCGCACAAGGGAAGGTTTCCGCGGACGGAGGAGTTGTGCCGGAAGGTGATTCAGACGCCGTTCGGGTCGCGCGCGGTGACGCAGTACGGCGCGTCGCTGGGATCGTTCAGGACGATCCAGTGCTCGTGCCGCCGCACCACCGTCGCGCCGAGCGATTCGTGCCAGGCCGCGGTGGCCTCGATGTCCTCCGCGGCCAGGTCCACGTGTGCGCTGGTCGGACGGTCCTCGCCGAGACGCTGCAGCAGCAGATGCGCGGGCAGTTGCTCCTCCGCACGCAGGCGGGCGAACTCCGGCAGCCGCCCGGGCCGGAATGTCCAGCCGGTCAACGACGTCCAGAAGCGGGTCTCGACCTCGTGATCGGCGGGGCCGATGTCGAGGCATACCTGGTCCAAGCGCGACAGCGTGCCGTCGGGTGTCCGTACGGCCGGTGCGGGTGTGCTCGTGGCGCGGCCGCTCGGGGTGAGGCAGAACGTCTGGCCGCCGGGGGAGCGCAGCACGGCGTAGCCGGGGTGGTTGGCGACCAGTTCGGCGCCCAGGTCGAGCGCGGTCCGGACGGCGGACGGGATGTCGTCGACGTCGAGGTCGAGATGGACCCCGCCGAGACCGGTCACCGCTTGCATCTTGACGCTCGCGGCGGCGAACAGCGCCGGGTCCGGTAGGAGGGTGAGGAACTCGTCGTTGGTGCCGCGTCGCGCAGAGAGCTGGGTGCCGGTGACCGTGGACCAGAACTTCGCGCAGTCGTCGAAGCGCTGCGTCGGGCGGTCCAGGAAGACCCAGATCCACCGAATCATGTTCACTCCTCTGTCTGTTCCCGCTACGTACCGAAGTGGGCACGTCGTGGCGACGGCTTCGATGCGACATTAGGGACCGGCACGCATGTTGTCGAGCACATAGCGACGTTCGCCGAATGGCGCGAATTTAGCGGTATGTGGCATTCGAGCCACTCGTTGCGGACGCAACCTTCCGGCAGGCTCAGCGGGTGACCGAACTGCAGACGCCGACCCCGGTTCCGCTCGACTCCTCGCCTCGGCCCCGCCTGCACCCGGCATGGCTTGTCGCGGGTATCGGCTTCGTCGCGCTGCTGGGCGCCGCCGCCTTCCGGTCGGTGCCCAGTGTGTTGCTCGACCCGCTGCACGAGGAGTTCGGCTGGTCGCATGGCACCATCGGCACGGCCGTTTCGCTGAATCTTCTGTTGTACGGCTTGATCTCGCCGTTCGCGGCGGCGCTGATGGATCGCTTCGGTATCCGCACCGTGGTGGCCTGGGCGCTGGTGCTGGTCGCGGCGGGCAGCGGGCTGACGGTCTTCATGACCCAGCCCTGGCATCTGATCCTGACCTGGGGCCTGCTGGTCGGTGTCGGGGTCGGCTCGATGTCGATGCCGTTCGTGGCGACCATCACCGGCCGGTGGTTCGTGCGCCGGCGCGGCCTGGTCACCGGCGTGCTCACCGCCGCGGGCGCGACCGGGCAGTTGATCTTCCTACCGCTGGTGTCGGCGCTGGCGCACGCGCACGGCTGGCGGCTGCCCGCGCTGATCGTCGCGTGCGCGGCGCTGGCCGTGGCGCCATTGGTGCTGCTGTTCATTCGCGACTACCCGAGCGACGTCGGCGTGCGGGCCTACGGGGCCGAGCCGGACAGCCCCGTTGGGATGCGCGTGCCGGCGACCGGTGGCGCCTCGCGTGCGCTGACCGTGCTCGGCACGATCGCCCGCAGGCCCGGATTCTGGTTGCTGGCAGGAGGTTTCGCGGTCTGCGGCGCGTCGACCAACGGGCTGGTCGGCACGCATTTCGTCAGCGCGGCGCATGATCACGGCATGCCGCCGACCGCCGCGGCGAGCCTGCTGGCGCTCGTCGGCATCTTCGATGTGGCGGGCACCATCGCGTCCGGCTGGCTGACCGACCGGCTCGACCCGCGCTACCTGCTGATCGGTTACTACACGCTCCGCGGTTTGTCGCTGCTGATCCTGCCCGCGCTGCTGGGCCCGGACACCCAGCCGAGCCTGTGGGTGTTCATCGTCTTCTACGGCTTGGACTGGGTGGCCACGGTGCCGCCGACGGTCGTGCTGTGCCGGGAGCTGTTCGGCGCCGACGGCCCGATCGCCTTCGGCTGGGTGTTCGCCTCGCACCAGATCGGCGCGGCGGTGGCGGCGACCGGCGCTGGCGTCATCCGTGACCTCCAGGGCAGCTACGACCTGGCCTGGTATCTCGCGGGCGGGCTGTGCGGCGTGGCCGCGGTGATGTCGGCGGTGGTGCGCCGCGCGCCGCAACCGTCCTGACGCACCGCCCGCTCGGAGAGCGTTCTAGCGCGATCGGTTCCAAGGAAATGCTCGGCCGCTCGCAGCCGGGGCCGTGAACGCGGTGGGCATCGCGTACACCGGGGTGCGGCGGCATTCGGTCCTCGTCCAGAGCGTGGGCGACCGGAACTCGGCGCGTGAGAACTCCGCGATAGGCCCAGCGGGCGCGGCTCAGCCGTCGATGGCGTTGTGCGGACGGGACTCGAGGGCGGTACGGGGACGATCCCAGCGGCTGGGCTCGTCCTTGCGGCGCGGTGGGCGGTCGTTGGCGATCAGCACCGCGATCCAGGGCAGGGGAATGGACGCCACGATGATCAGGATGGACAGCAGCGGATTGCCGAACGCGCTGTAGGCGATCGCGGCGAGGACCAGGCAGGGTATGCGGAACGCCATGATGATCGTGTACCGGCGCACTCGCGCGCGGTGCTGATCGTCCAGCGAAGGGGCCGCCTCGGTGATCAGCGCCGGGTGCTTGCCGTCGCTGCCCGGGAAGTATCCGGAGGAACCGTGGGGCGGCGTCGGCATCGTCACGTCGGGGTGCTCTTGGCGGTCGCGGCCGTCGGCGGAGGGAGAGTCGCCGTTCTGCTGCATACCCCGAGTCTCCCACTAGTGGTCCCACCACGCACAGACCGGGCTCCCGGCTCTCGATATCGGGGCGGCATGCGCCGCCGTGGTCGGCCACTGATCCGGCGATGCGGCATCATGGAATGCGTGAGCACCGACACCATGGTTCGCCCGGACACGACGACCGACGAGACGACGGGCGACGACACCCCGAAGTTCTTCCACTACGTGAAGAAGGACAAGATCGCCGAAAGCGCCGTCATGGGCACCCACGTGGTCGCGCTGTGCGGAGAGGTCTTCCCGGTGACCCGCTCGGCCAAGCCCGGCTCTCCGGTGTGCCCGGAATGCAAGAAGGTCTACGACGGCCTGCGCAAAGGCGACTGAGACCTGGCTCTACTCCGGGGCCGAGGACGACACTCCCCGCCGGTCGAGCGCGGCCAGGGAGCGGCGGGGTCCGGCGTCGTCCAGGGCGGTCGCGGCGTCGTCCGCGTTCGGCACCTCCGCGCCGCTCTCGCCGCGCACCTGGTTGGCGATCCACTCCTTGACCTGCTCCATGCGCGTCGCGCGGGCAGGCCAGAACTCCTGCACGGCCGCGTTGAACTCCGCGCCGAGGATCACCGCGAAGCCGAGGAAGAACGTGAACAGCAGGAACGCGATCGGTGTCGCCAGCGCGCCATAGGTGACGCCGGTTCTGGTGACCCAGGACAGATAGCGCCGCAGCGCCTCACTCGCCGCCATGAAGAACACCCCGGCCACCAGTGCGCCGCCGAAGAGGCGGTGCCACGGCAGTGAGGTGTGCAGCGCCAGCTTGTACAGGGTGGTGAGCCCGACGATCAGCAGCAGGCCGACGCCGGGGTAGTAGAAGAAATCCAGCAGCTGAAGTCCCGTCGCCCGCCACGCCGCGGGCAGCACCCGCCCGATCAGCGCTGGTCCCAGCGCCACCAGGGGCAGGATGAGCACCGCCGCCACCAGGAACAGCATGTACAGCAGCAGCGCGAAGATGCGCTGCCACACCGGGTGCCGCGCGTCCTGCTGGTCATGGGCTTCGACGATCGCGTCGACGAAGGTCGCCATCGCCGACGACCCGGCCCACAGCGACAGCACGAAACCCACCGAGACCACCGCGCCACGGCCTCGTCCGAGGACGTCTTGCACCGTCGGCTCGATGAGGTCCGATACCACGCTCGCGCTGAACAACTCCTGGCTGAACGCGATGATCTTGGATTCCACGATCTGGACGGTGTCCGGGCCGAACCATCCGCCGACGTAACCGAGGCTGCCGAGCACGCCGAGCAACAGCGGCGCCAGCGAGAGCGTCTGCCAGAACGCCGCCGCTGCCGACTTGGCGAAGATCGAGTCCGCCCATGCCTTCTCCGCGACCCGTGCGACCAGCACAACCGTGCGCCTGCTCGCGTGCGCGACTCTGGCGCCCATGCGAGTCCGCGTGCGCACCGCTACGGTGCGGGCCGACGGTGCGTCGGTCCGTGGCGGCTCGCCCGGGAGGGCGCGGTGATCGGTCATCGTGCATACAGCATCGCGCACTTGCGTGATCCGCATCGGGGTCCGGGTGCGACGTGTCGGTGCGCAGCGGGTGAACTTCCAGCGTCCTGGCTGGTGGCCGTGTGATGCCGGTCGCGCCTTTCGCGTCGGTTTGGCGACACGCCGTGCGGGGCCGCTAGGGTGTCTGCGTGACTGGGTCGGGTGGCACCGCTGTGGCGGGAGAAGCGGGAGCACCGGGCGATTCGAAAACAGCGAGCACCGCCGTCGGCGGCTCTCTCCGTGCCTGGCAGCGGCGTGCGCTGACGAAGTATCTGGCCACCAAACCGCGGGATTTCCTCGCGGTGGCCACACCGGGGGCGGGAAAGACCACGTTCGCGCTGCGCGTCGCGGCGGAACTGCTGGCCGACCGCACCGTGGACCAGATCACCGTCGTCGCGCCCACCGAACACCTCAAACATCAGTGGGCGCAGTCCGCGGCCCGCGCCGGGATCGCATTGGACTCGCGGTTCTCCAACTCGACCGGAGGCACCTCGGGGGACTACCACGGTGTCGTGGTCACCTACGCGCAGGTCGCCGCGCATCCGTTCCGGCACCGTGTACGCACCGAGAACCGCAGGACCCTCGTCGTTCTCGACGAGATCCACCACGCGGGCGACGCGAAGAGCTGGGGGGAGGCGACGGCCGAGGCTTTCGGCGACGCCACCCGCCGCCTCGCGCTCACCGGTACGCCGTTCCGCAGCGACGACAGTCAAATCCCCTTCGTCGTCTACGAACCCGACGAGTCCGGCTTCCCGAAGTCCCGCTCCGACCACACCTACGGCTACGCCGAGGCGCTCGCCGACGGCGTCGTGCGGCCGGTGGTCTTCCTGGCCTATTCCGGCGAGGCCCACTGGCGTGACAGCGCGGGGGAGGAGTACTCCGCGCGCCTCGGCGAGCCCCTCAACGCCGAGCAGACCGCCCGGGCGTGGCGCACCGCGCTCGACCCTGCGGGTGACTGGATGTCGGCCGTGCTGCGCGCCGCCGACATCCGGCTGCGTCAGAAGCGTTCTTCCGGCATGCCCGACGCGGGCGGGCTGGTGATCGCCACCGATCAAGAGCGTGCCCGCGATTACGCCGAACTGCTGGAACACATCTCGGGCGAGAAGCCGGCCCTGGTGCTCTCCGACGACCCGTCCTCCTCGGACCGGATCGCGGAATTCAGCAACAGCACCCAGCCGTGGATGGTCGCGGTGCGCATGGTGTCGGAAGGTGTGGACGTGCCGCGCTTGTCCGTGGGTGTGTACGCCACCAGCGCCGCGACGCCGCTGTACTTCGCCCAGGCGATCGGCCGTTTCGTGCGTGCGCGCAAGCCCGGCGAGACCGCGACCGTGTTCCTGCCTTCGGTGCCGGTACTGCTGGATCTGGCCGCCCAGTTGGAGCTGCAGCGCGATCATGTCATCGGCAAGCCGCACCGGGAGCAGAACGGACTCGACGACGACCTGCTGATCGAGGCCGCCGAGCAGAAGGACGAGCCCGGCGAGAAGGACAAGTCGTTCGTCGCGCTGGCCGCCGACGCCGAACTCGACCAGGTGATCTACGACGGCTCCTCATTCGGTACCGCCACCTTCGCCGGCAGCGACGAGGAAGCGGACTACTTGGGCATCCCGGGGTTGCTCGACGCCGAGCAGATGCGCGCGCTGCTGCGCGAGCGGCAGGCCAGGCAGGTCGCCGAGCGCGGCGCGCCCGCGCCCGCGCCGGAGCCGGGTCCGCAGGTGGCCAGTGCGGCGGAACGGGTCGCCACGGCCGACCGGCTC
>NZ_BDBA01000158.1 GCF_001612745.1 Nocardia amamiensis NBRC 102102
GCTCAACAGCCTGGTGGCGATGCATCACCATCGCACCGGCAAACCGCACGGCGTGATCCACGGCGAGTTGCGGCGCGAGTGCGGCGGTCCGCCGACCGCGCTGGCCACCGCGGAGCAACTCGGCGATCGCATCGCGGCACTACGCCGGAAGTAGTGGTGCGGCGGGGAATCCGGGTCAGGCGGGAACCGGCCAGGCGGCCATGGCGCAGTCGATGGACGCGGTGAGTTCGGCCGGCGAAGCGCCGTCCCGCGCCTGGATGGACAGGCCGTAGAGGACCGTGGCGTAGAAAGCCGCCAGGGCTGCGGTGTCGGTGCCTGCGGGCAGGTCGCCGTCGGCCACACCGCGATCGAGGCGCCGACGGATGTCTTCGGTGGTCTCGCGGCGTTTGCCGATCAGGAAGTCGCGGATGTTCGCGTTGCGCGTGGTGTAGGTGGAGCCGGCGAGCACGACCATGCAGCCGTGCGGCTTGTTGTGCTCGGTATAGGCCACGGCGTTGTCCCGCAACATCGCCTCTATGCTGCCGCGGGCGGTCGGCTCTTCGCGCAGCGCACGATCGGTGTAGCGGCCGTCGGTTCGTCCGTAGAGTTCGACGGCCTCGCGGAACAGCGCCTCTTTGCCGCCGAAGGCGGCGTACAGGCTCGGCGAGTTGATGCCCATCGCGGCGGTGAGATCGCTCATCGAGGAGCCCTCGTAGCCGTGCTCCCAGAACACCTCCATGGCACGGCGCAACGCCTCGGCGCGGTCGAAGGCGCGCGGTCGTCCCCGTTCGGCCATGCCGGAACCTTTCTGTGTCGATCGTTAAATATACCTATTGACACCGCGATGCCCATGCGTTTGGCTATTTATGTACTGATCGACACAAAATTGGAGGAGTACTGATGTCGGACCTCACGGGCAAGGTCGCGCTGGTGACCGGCGGCAGCCGCGGCATCGGCGCGGCGATCGCGCGTCGCCTCGCCGCGGCGGGTGCGGATGTCGCGCTGACCTACCAGCACGCCGAAGGGCCGGCGAAGACGGTGGCCGGCGAGCTCCAGGCGCTCGGGCGCCGAGCCATCGCGATCCAGGCCGACAGCGCCGACGCCGCCGCGGTGCGTGCGGCAGTCGACCGGGCCGCGTCGGAGTTCGGCGCGCTGGACATCCTGGTCAACAACGCGGGAATCTTCCCGGCCAAGCCATTCGAAGAGTTCACCGTCGCGGAGATCGACAACGCGTTGCACGTGCACGCGCGCGCGGCGTTCGTCGGCGCGCAGGCGGCGGTCGCGTACATGACCGACGGCGGCCGGATCATCAGTATCGGCACCAATCTGGCCGAGCACGCGCCCTTCGACGGCTTGACGCTCTACAACCTGAGCAAGTCCGCGCTCAACGGCTTCACCAAGGCGCTGGCCCGCGAACTCGGCCCGCGCGCGATCACGGTCAATCTTGTGCAACCGGGCTCCACCGACACCGACATGAACCCGGAGGATGGCGACCACGCCCCACAGCAGCGCGAGTTGACCGCTCTCGGCCGCTTCGGCACCGCCGACGACATCGCCGCCACGGTGGCTTTCCTGGCCGGTCCGTCCGGGCGCAGCATCACCGGCGCGTTCCTCACCGTGGACAGCGGCACCAACGCCTGATCACGCGGGGAAATACGGCCCTGGCGACACGCCGGCCCCCGGATCCACCCGCCCGTCGCTCAGGCCGGCGCTGTGGTGAAGAACCGCGACGGATCGAGCGCGCCGATCGGCGTCCATCGCACGGGTGGGGCCGACTCGTCCGAATCCTGCGGGCTCGCAGCGAAATAGCCCTGGATCTCCAGGGCCAGCCGTGGGTTCTCGTCGACCTTGCGCGCCATCTCGTAATAGACGGCGAGAACGTGCACGCACCGCGCCGATCGTGCCGTGCAGGAGCAGTCGGTGCCCGCCAGGACCGGGGCGAGCGGGATTCTCGCCGCTGCGATGGCGCGATGCATGTCGTCGGTCAGCACGGACGGGTCCGGCACGATCGCGGCGATGGCCGTGATCGTGGTTCTGGTCAGCGGCGCCACTTCCAGGTGGGTCAGCGAGGCCTGACCGCCACGGTGGATGGTGGCCCGCACGACCCGCCCCTCGACGGTGGCCTGCACACCGTTGTTGCGTGCGATGCTGCGGGCGCGCGGGAGCAGGGGATCGGGTCGGGTCTGGCGCAGCGGCTCGGCGAGGCGCACCCAGTCCATGCCCCAGGCGGTGTAGCCGAATTCGTTGTCCGCCATCAGTTCTCCCTCTTGCGGCGCAGGATCTCGATGAGCTGTTCGTCGCCGAGCGCGGCGAGAGCCGCGATGCCGGTCGCGTCGCCGAGGTCGGTCAGGACCGCCTTGCGGTCGTGCATGCCCGCGATGTGCTCCTCCACGGTCGTGGCCGAGGTGAGTGTGGTGACGGTGACGGTGCGGGTCTGGCCGATCCGGTGGGCGCGGTCGGAGGCTTGCGCCTCCACCGCCGGGTTCCACCAGCGGTCGAAGTGGATGACATCGGCGGCGCGGGTCAGGGTGAGCCCGGTGCCCGCCGCGCGCAGGCTCAGCACCAGTATCGGCGGCCCGTCCTCGGCCTGGAACCGGGACACGATCTCGGCGCGTTCGGCCTGGTTCAGCCCGCCGTGGAAGAACGGCGCCGTCACCCCGAACTGTTCGGCGACATGGCGCACGAGCAGCTCACCGGTCCGGCGGTACTGGGTGAACACCAATGTGGGGCTGGCGGTGTCGAGATTGGTGGCCAGGATGTCGGTGCACAGGTCGAGTTTTCCGGATCGGCCGACCAGCTCGCGGAGTTCGCCGGTGACCAGCCCGGGATGGTTGCACACCTGCTTGAGCGAGGTCAGCGCAGCGAGCACGCGGCCGTGGCGCTCGATGCCCGCACCGAATCCACCGTCGACGGCCTGGGCGAGCAGCTGATCGTAGAGCTGCTCCTGCTCGGTGGTGAGGTCGCAGAGCAGGTCGCTCTGGATCTTCGCGGGCAGCGCCGCCGCGACCTGACTTTTCTTGCGCGCCAGCACGACCGGTTCGATGGTGTCGCGCAACCGCGCCGCCGCGGTCGCCGAACCGTCCTGGATCGGCCGCACAAATCGCCGCCGGAACTGCGTGCGGTGCCCGAACAACTGTGGCGCGACCAGGTTCAGCAGCGCCCACAGCTCGTCGAGGTGGTTCTCCACGGGTGTGCCGGTCAACGCGATCGTCGCGGCCGCGCCGATCGCCCGCGCCGCCTTCGCGACCTGGGTGCGCGGATTCTTCACCGCCTGCGCCTCGTCGAATACGGCCGTCGCCCAGCGCTGTCCGGTCAGCATCCGTCCATGCAGCCGCAACATGGGATACCCGGTGACGACGACCGTCGCCGCGTCGGCCGCGATCTCGCCGCCGCGCCACGTGATCACGCGCAGTCCCGGCGCGAACCGGCCGATCTCGTGCGCCCAGTTGCCGACCAGCGAGGTCGGACAGACCACGAGTTGCGGCCCCGCCTCGGCCCGGTCGAGCAAGAAACCGATGGTCTGCACGGTTTTGCCGAGGCCCATCTCGTCGGCGAGCACCGCGCCGCCGTGCGCGTCCACGGTTTCGCGCAACCAGCCGACCCCGCGTGCCTGGTAGGGCCGCAGCTGCGCCTTCAGCGTCGCGCGCAGGTCCGCCGCCACGGCCTCCGTGTCACGCAATACGCGCAGCGCGCGCTGCGCCGACACGACCGAGGTGCCGGACGCATCCGGCACCGCATGGGCGGCTATCGGCAGTTCGGGGTCGTCGGGCGCTTCCGGGACCGGCTCGGCGCGGGCAGTGCGCAGGATGTCCTGCCAGAGCAGGACGGACCTTCCCGCGTGCTCGACCGTCAGATCCGCGAAGTCCTCCGGGCCCAGCAGCGCGGCGTCGACGTCGGTGACCTCGAGCGCGCCGTCGGCACCGGCGGGAAGCACCAGCGCGAGGTTCTCGCGGTCGCCGGAGCAGCGCGGCGCCGGTCCGGTACCCCTTCCCGTCCACGTCCACAGGGCGAACATGTGCCGATCCGGCAGGTATGTGGCGTGTGTGCTGGACAGAACGCACCCCTCAAATCAACGTATAGTGTACGGAGTATCGTGACAACGTACACCGTACTGGATTTGTTCCGAGGAGTGCCGTGAGCGAGGACCGGCGAGTGACAGCAGTGCGCGCGCATGACGGAGCCCAGTGCAGGCGAGGGGCAGTCGTGAGCGAGCGTCAGCGAGGGAACCGAAAACGCAGAGCAAACTCGCGCATGACGGAGCCGAGCCCAGGCGAGGGGCAGTCGTGAGCGAGGAAATCTCCGTTGACCAGGCGAAACAGGTGATGAGCCTGCTGTGGCGGCACGAGCGGCCCGCGCGCCCCGCGGGACGCGGCCCCAAGCAGACCGTCAGCGTCGACGCGGTGATTGCGGCAGCGGTCGCACTCGCGGACCGGGAGGGCTACGAGAAGGTCTCCATTCGCGCGGTCGCGGCGGAGCTGGGGCTTCGGCCGATGAGTCTCTACACGTACGTGCCGAGCAAAGAGGCGCTCACGATCCTCATGGTCGACGCGGTGGCAGACGAGGACGCACCCATCCCGGGTGAGCTTCCGCCGCGCGAGCGCTTGGCGACGCTGGCCCGCCAGGTTCGGGCGGAACTGATCGCGCACCCCTGGCTGCTCGAGGTCTCCCCGTGGCGGCTGGTCCTCGGTCCGGGACGGATGCGCCGCTACGAACGGCAGCTCGCCGCGATCGAGGGGATCGGCCTGGCGGACGTGGCGATGGATCGGGTGATCGCTGTGCTGTCGGAGTTCGCGACCGGCAATGCGCGCATGGCGGTCGCCGCCGCCCGCGAGACACTCAGGATGAGCGATACACGCTGGTGGGAGGTACACGGTCCGCTGCTCACGGAGGTCATGCCGCCGAGTGAGTTCCCGCTGGCAGCGCGGGTGGGCGCGACGGTGGGCGAGATGTACCAGGCGCCCGCCGACCCGGACGGCGCGTTCGACTACGGGCTGGCCCGGCTGCTGGACGGCATCCTCGGCGCGGTGCAGGCGCACTGACCGGCCGCCGGACACGCCGACAGCGGGCGACCTGTGGGTCGCCCGCTGCCGATGGTTGAACGGTGTTCTGTTGTCCGATGCTGTTGTGTCAGGACGCGAGGAGCGATCAGAGCGCGGGAGCGGACTCCGTGTCGATCACGGCGTCGAGCTCACGCAGCCGATCCATGTGTTCGTTCGCGTGGTGCTGGCAGAAGAGCAACTCTCCACCCGCGGGAAGTACGGCACGCACGCGCGCCGCCGCCCCGCAACGGTCGCAACGATCGACCGCGGTCAGTGGGGTGCTTGTCAGGGTTCCTGGCATGACTCCTCCGTCCTGGCTCCCGGTCCCATCGACCGTTCACCTGGTGTGGGGCCCGTGGTCACTCACCACGAGCTCGCTACCGCTACTTCCCAGCAGGGGTATGACTACTCTGTCAGACGTTCGGGACGGGGGACTTTGTTCCCGCGAATGATTCAGTGTGTTTTCGATAACACGACCTGGGATTTCGCTACTGGCGAACGCCACAGGTCAGGTTGTCGACGTGCACTCCATCACATCCTCGATCGGCCGATCCAGTTGTCCACCCGGAGATTACCCGTGACCTACGACACTCACACGCTGGTTCACCTATGCACTTCGGCGGAGTGGCTTTCCGCCCGGCAAACCGGCGAGTACCGCGCGCCCTCGCTCGGCGATGCGGGCTTCATCCATCTCTCGGCGCCGGAGCAGGTGCACCTGCCCGCGAACCGGTTGTTCGCGGGACGGCGCGATCTGGTGCTGCTGCGCATCGACCCCGGCCGCGTCGGCTCACCGATCAAATGGGAGCCCGGCGTGCCGACCGACCCGGAGCCGATGCTCTTCCCGCATCTGTACGGGCCGCTGCCGGTGGTGGCGGTCACCGCTGTGCAGGAGTACCTGCCCGGCGCGGACGGGACATTCGCCCCGCTCGCCGGGTGATCACCGGCCGCGGATCTCGCGGGCGAGGATCGCGGCCTGAACCCGTGATCGCACATCGAGTTTCATCAGCACCCGCGAGACGTGCGTCTTGACCGTTGTCTCGCCGATGAACAGCCTGGCCGCGATCTGCGCGTTGGACAGTCCCTCGCCGAGGCAGTCGAGTACTTCGCGCTCCCGCTCGGTGAGCTCGTCCAGCCCGGCCGGAACGGATTGCGCCGCGGCGTCATTCGCTGCGGCGAACGCCGATATCACGGCCTTCGTCACTTCCGGGGCCAGCACACCGTCACCTGCGGCGACCGAGCGCACCGCCTCGACCAGCGAGTGCCCCGACGCGGATTTCAGCACGAACCCGGACGCGCCTGCGCGCAGCGCGCGAAAGACGTACTCGTCCAGGTCGAACGTGGTCAGGATGAGTACCCTGGCCGAACCGTCGGCGGTGATCCGCTCGGTCGCGGCGATCCCGTCCATCCCGGGCATCCGCACGTCCATCAGCACCACCTGCGGCCGCAGCGCGGTGGCCTGCGTGATCGCGATATCGCCGTCGGCGGCCTCGCCGACCACCTCGATGTCGTCCTCGACGTCCAGGATCATCCGCAGTCCCGCGCGGATCGCCGCGTGGTCGTCGGCGATCACCACCCGGATCGTCATGACGCGCTCGGGGAGCCGAACGGCAAGCGGGCCAGCACTTCCCAGCAGCCGGAATTCGTTCCGGCGCGGAAGCTTCCGCCGAGCGCCGCAGCACGCTCGCGCATGTTCACCAGGCCGCGGTGCCCGGCCTGCGCCGCCGCACGGTGCGGCCGCACCGAGAGGGTCGGGTTGCGGATCGTCACGCTCAACAAATCATCCGCGGCGCGCACATCGATCGAGACCTCCTGTCCCGGCGCGTGTTTCATGGCGTTGGTCAATGCCTCCTGGACGATCCGGTAGGCGGCCTGGTCGACGGCGCTCGGCAGCGCCGCGCCGTCGAGCGCTTCGTGCACCCGCACCGAGGTCCCCGCCGCCCGTGCCGCGTCCACGAGGATCGGCAGCTGGGCCAGCCTCCGGGGCGCGGCTACCTCCTCGGCTCCGTCGCTGTGCAGCAACCCGATCATGGTGCGCATCTCCTGCAGCGCGCCGACACTGTTGGAACGGATGGATTGCATGATTCCGGCGACCGCGGGGTCGTCGTCGCGGCGGGCCGGCATCCGCAGCGCCGCCTCGGACTGGATGGCGATGGCCGACAGGTGACCGGCGATCACGTCGTGCAGGTCGCGTGCCATCTTGGTGCGCTCGTCGGCGACGGCAGCGCGCCGGTCCAGTTCGGCGACCAGGGTCAACGCCTGCGCGCGTGTGCGCTCGGCCACCGCGATCTCTTTGTGCGTGCGTACCGAGTTCGCCCACCAGAGCGGCGTCGCCACGAAACCGAACACCGCCACCAGCGCCAGCGCGACCGCACGCGGGTCGGCGGTCAGCGCCAGCGTGAGCGCCACGATCAGGGCGGAGAACGCCGACCAGCACAGCGTCGTGGTCCGCGACGCCCGGCGCCCGGCGTAGAGCACGGCGGCGTAGATCAGGTCGGCGTAGGCGAGCCACACCGGTAGCGTCGCGCCGAGCCAGCTGTCCACCAGCAGGGGAACCAGTCCAGCGAGCATGGCCGCCATCGGATTCCGGCGCCGGAAGCACATCGCCAGGCACACCGCCAGCAGCACGCCGAACCGCACCCACAGCGACAGCTGCGTGCCATGCTCGCTCATCGTGGACAAGCCGGTGAGATACAGCGCCGTGCCGCCGGCGAACACGATCACCGCGCCGAGCGCGTCCCGTGTTCTCTCGGGTATCTCCGACCACCGCCGCACGCCTCCATCACAGCACAGGGCACACGACGCGCCATCGGCCGAAGTGATGACGGAACAGTTCAACGGCTGCGACATCCGGCTAATCTGGAGGGCGTGAACGTCGACGTCACCGCACTACCCGGCATCGGTGTCCGCAAGGACTTCGAAGTGCGCTCCGGCCGCCGAATCGGCGTGGTCGCCCACCGCGACGGTGATATCGACCTGATCGTCTCCAAGCTGGAGGATCCGGATGCCTGTGCCGCGCAGATCCCGCTGACCACCGACGAGGCGGCGGTGCTGGCCAATCTGCTCGGCGCGCCGCAGCTGGTCGCCAAGCTCAACGACGATCACCGCGACATGCCCGGGATCACCACCCGGCAGCTACCCATCGGCGATGAGTCGCCCTACGACGGGCGCACCCTCGGCGAGACCCAGATGCGCACCCGCACCAAGGTGTCCATCGTGGCGGTCATGCGGGCGGGACAGCTGCATCCCTCGCCCGGTCCCGATTTCACCTTCACCGCGGGCGACCTGCTCGTGGTCGTCGGCACCCCGGAGGGTCTCGATGCCGCCGCGAAGATCTTGACGCACGGCTGAGCACGTGACGGACACCGCGCTCGCCCTGATCGAGCTCGGAGCGGTTCTGTTCGCCCTCGGCATGCTGGGTCGTGTCGCGGGCCGTTTCGGGATGTCACCGATCCCGCTGTACCTGATCGGCGGTGTTGCCTTCGGGCAGGGCGGTGTCATCGAACTCCAGTCGGCCCACGAATTCGGCCATATCGCCGGAGAGATCGGCGTTGTCCTGCTGCTCTTGCTGCTCGGGCTGGAGTACACCGCCACGGAGCTGGTCACCGGACTGCGCCGCTCCTGGGCCGCCGGAATCGTCGACATCGCCGTCAACGCGACACCCGGCGCGGTGGTGGCCCTGATGCTGGGCTGGGGTTTCACCGGCGCGATCACCATGGCGGGCGTCACCTACATCTCCTCCTCGGGCATCGTCGCGAAAGTCCTCGACGATCTCGGCCGCCTCGGTAACCGCGAGACCCCGGTGATCCTGTCGATCCTGGTGTTCGAGGATCTGGCGATGGCGGTGTACCTGCCGATCCTCACCACGGTGCTGGCCGGGCTCAGTTGGATGAGCGGGATGCGTGCGCTGGGAGTCGCGCTGGTGACGATCACCCTGGTACTCCTGGTGGCGCTGCGCTACGGCCGCCACGTCTCGGCGATCGTGGACAGCGCCGACCGCGAAGTATTCCTGCTGACGTTGCTCGGCGGGGCGCTGCTGGTGGCGGGCATCTCCTCGGCGTTGAGCGTCTCGGCGGCAGTCGGGGCGTTCCTGCTGGGTATCGCGATCTCCGGGTCGACGGCGTATGAGGCGGCGAGACTCCTCGAACCGCTGCGCGACCTGTTCGCCGCGATCTTCTTCGTGGCGTTCGGACTCAATACCGATCCGCGGGCGATTCCGCCGGTGCTGGGCTGGGCGATCGCGCTGGCGGTGGTCACGCTGGCGACGAAGGTGGCCACCGGCTGGTGGGCCGCGGCCAGACAGGGCATCCGCCGGATGGGCCGGGCCAGGGCGGGCGCGGCGCTGGTGGCCCGAGGCGAATTCTCCATCGTCATAGCGGGATTGGCGGTGGGCGCGGGTGCGATGGACGGGCAGCTCACCGCGCTCGCGTCGACCTACGTGCTGCTGATGGCGGTGCTCGGCCCGATCGCGGCGCGAGTGGTCGAGCCGATGGTGGGGCTTTTGCAACGCCGCGCGCGTCCCGAGCCCGCGATCTCCTGATCAGCCCGCGCGGTCTCGTCCCTGCGGCACGTTCGCCCGCGCCGGAACTGGGTTGTGGTCCCGCTGTACCGCGAGGCGGTCATAGCGCCCGATTCCGGCCGCTGGCCGGATACGCGCCCGCATTCCGGTCGCAGCGAGCTCGCGCAGATCTGCTTAGCTACCAGTCGTGGACACGTGGCGTCGGCCAACGGCCTGGACGACGAGCGGGGTCGCCGACGATTTCGTCCGATGGGACGACACCGTCGGGTGGCTGCTCGGCTACCCCTTCGTCTTCACCGAACTACGCCTAGGGCAACCGGACGTGACCGCCGTGCTGGATCTCGGCTGCGGACCAGGGTATGTGGCGCGCCGTGCGGCCGAGGAGCACGACGTCGACGTACACGCGGCGGATATCTCACCGGCGATGCTGGCCATCGCGAGTACCCGGTTCCGCCATCCCCGGGTGACCCACCACCGCACGACCGGCTGCGACCTGGCTTTTCTCCCCGACTCCTCGGTGGACGCCGCCATGTCCTGCTTCGTCTTGGTCTGCGTGCCCGAACCGCGGCAACTCCAGGATCTGGTGTCCGAAGTGCGTCGGGTACTGCGGCCGGGCGGCCGCTTCGCCGTACTCAACGCTCACCCCGGACACACCGGGGTGGCGTTCGACAGCTTCCAGATCGGGCAACCGGGTGTCGACTACCGGCCAGGCGATCCGATGCCCGTCCGGCTACGCCGAACCGACGGCGAGTGGATGGACATCGTGGACACCTACTGGTCCGGCGACACCTATCGCGAACTACTGCTCGGCGCGAACTTCGCCCGGGTATGGCAGGTAGAGCCGACGCTGGATGATGCACGGCGCCTGCTGGGCGCGGCGGCGGTAAGCCGGCGGGAGTGGACGGCCGAGCGGGAAACGCCGCCGTTCCTTCTGGTGGTCGGCCAGAAATGAGGAATGAGCCGCGGAACAGCTGTTCGGCGGCTCATTCCAGGATCTGCCTCAGTCCAGGTAGTCGCGCAGCACCTGGGAGCGGCTGGGGTGGCGCAGCTTGCTCATGGTCTTCGACTCGATCTGGCGGATGCGCTCGCGGGTGACCCCGTAGACCTGGCCGATCTCGTCGAGAGTGCGCGGCTGGCCATCGGTGAGGCCGAAGCGCAGGCGGACCACGCCTGCCTCACGCTCCGACAGGGTCTCCAGCACGGACTGCAGCTGGTCCTGCAGCAGCGTGAAGCTCACCGCGTCCACCGCGACGACCGCTTCGGAATCCTCGATGAAGTCGCCGAGCTGGCTGTCGCCCTCGTCGCCGATCGTCTGGTCCAGCGAGATGGGCTCACGCGCGTACTGCTGGATCTCCAGCACCTTCTCCGGCGTGATGTCCATTTCCTTGGCCAGCTCCTCCGGCGTCGGCTCGCGGCCGAGGTCCTGGAGCAGCTCGCGCTGGATGCGGCCGAGCTTGTTGATGACCTCGACCATGTGCACCGGGATGCGGATGGTGCGGGCCTGGTCGGCCATCGCGCGAGTGATCGCCTGCCGGATCCACCAGGTGGCGTACGTGGAGAACTTGTAGCCCTTGGTGTAGTCGAACTTCTCCACCGCGCGGATCAGACCCAGGTTGCCCTCCTGGATCAGGTCCAGGAACGCCATACCCCGGCCGGTGTAACGCTTGGCCAGCGACACGACCAGGCGCAGGTTGGCCTCGAGCAGGTGGTTCTTGGCGCGGTTGCCGTCGCGGACGATCCAGTTGAAGTCGCGGCGCATCGCGACCGGCAGCTTCTCGCCCTGCTCGGTGAACTCGCGCACCTTCTCCGCCGCGTAGAGACCGGCCTCGATCCGCTTGGCGAGCTCGACCTCCTCCTCGGCGTTGAGCAGCGCGACCTTGCCGATCTGCTTGAGGTAGGCGCGGACCGAGTCGGCCGAGGCGGTGAGCTCGGCGTCCTTGCGGGCTTGCCGCAGCGCCTCGGATTCCTCCTCGTCCCAGACGAAATCGCCGGAGGCCTTCTCCGCCGGGGTCGGCTCCCCGGCCTCCTCGCCTTCGGCTTCCTCGGTTTCGGTGTCGGCGTCGTCGGCGACGTCGACCAGATCGTCACCGTCGGCGAGGTCTTCGTCGGAAACCTCCAGCTCGCCGAGATCGTCGAGCTCGAGCGACTCGTCTTCGAGGGTTTCCTCGGCGCCGGGCTCGCCGTCCGGTCCCGCCTTCTTGGTGGTGGCCTTCTTCGCCGGAGCCTTGGTCGCCTTGGCGGCCTTCTTGGCAGGCGCCTTCTTGGCGGCGGCGGCCTTCTTCGCCGGAGCCTTCTTCGCGGCAGCCTTACGGACCGGCCGTGCTGCGGTTACATCTGCGGAGTCGGCATCGGCCGATTCGGCGGTCTGACGGGTATTCGTGGCTACCACGTACGCCCTTTCGTGACGGTCTCGTGCGGCGTCACGCCAGAGTGGTGTTCCGGCGGAGCGATCTGTCGGGTTTCACCGGCGGAGGGCCGGTCGGGGTTTCTCCGGCTCAGCCGGGCACGTTCCATTGTAACGATCTAACCAGGGTACCTATGGCACGATGCCAGGAACGGCATCCCCGCCGCGCCCGCGCGCCTCAGGGTGTGATGCCCCCGTCGATCGCCATCGCCGCGCCGACGATGCCCGCCGTATTCCGCAGGTGGGCGGGAATGACCGGGGTTCGGTTGGTCAGCAAGGGGATCCACTGATCGGCATCCCGGCTGATACCGCCGCCTGCGACGATCACGACCGGGAAGAAGAGGTTCTCCAGCGTGGAAAGTACGACGCTGACTTCGGCGGCCCACTGCGCGTAGGTCAGGCCGTCGCGCTCCTTCACCGAGGCCGCCGCGCGGTGCTCGCTCTCCCTGCCGCCGACCTCCACGTGACCGAGCTCGGTGTTGGGCACCAGCGTGCCGTGGTAGAGCAGCGCGGAGCCGATCCCGGTGCCGAAGGTCAGCAGCAGGATCAGCCCGGCGAAATCCTTTGCCGCGCCGTAGCGGTCCTCGGCCATGCCCGCCGCGTCCGCGTCGTTGAGCACGGTGACCGGACGGCCACCGAGCGCGGCCGAGAACAGCGCCCGCGCGTCGGTGCCGATCCAGGACTTGTCGATGTTGGCCGCGGTGCGCGCCACGCCGCCGGTCACCACTGCGGGCAGGGTGAGACCGACCGGTCCATCCCACTCCGCCTTGGCGACCAGCTCGGCCACCGCCTCGGCCACCGCCTGCGGTGTCGCGGGATGCGGCGTCGCGATCTTGATCCGCTCATGGACCAATTCGCCGGTGGCCAGATCCACCGCGGCGCCTTTGACGCCGCTACCGCCGATATCGATACCGAATGCGTGCCCCCGAGCGGACATGACTAACCCCTCGTTCCCTGTGCTGGCCGGTGTGGTGACAGCGTCGCCGCACCCGGACCCAGCACGCCATGACAGGGCGATGCGATGGGATGCCCGACGACGGCGCTGTGTCGTGCACGACAAGAGTAATGCGAGACCGGGGCTGGGCGTTCGACGAGGATCTGTGATGCGATGGAAGGCGTGCCGGAAACCTCATCGTCCGTGTCCGACTACACCCCCGATTCCTTCGTCTCGATCGTCGCGCGCGGCGACGAGGCCGATCTGCGCCGCGTCGCGGTCGATCTCGCCGAAACCGCCGCCGCCCATGTCCGTGCCCGCCGTCCCGAGGTGTTCGGGCCCGCGGGCGTGCACGCCGAAGGCGCCGTGCAGGCCAAGAGCCACGCGACCGACCCGGTGACCATCGTGGACACCGAAACCGAAGAGCTGATCCGAAAGCTGCTCGCCGAACAGCGCCCGGGCGACCCGATCCTCGGTGAGGAGGGCGGCGGCAGTCTCGACGACGCGAGCGCCGACACCGTCCACTGGGTCGTGGATCCGATCGACGGGACGGTCAACTTTCTCTACGGCATCCCCGGCTACGCCGTCTCTGTGGCCGCGCTGCGCGGCGGGCGACCGGTCGCGGGCGCCGTGGTCGACGTCGCGCGAGCGGCCACCTACAGTGCCGGGCTCGGACTCGGGGCGCTGCGCGTCGGCGCCGACGGCGTGGTGGAGCATTTGCGCTGCACGGCTGTCGAGTCGGTCTCGATGTCGTTGGTGGCCACCGGATTCGCCTACGGCAGCCAGCGCAGGACCCGGCAGGCCGAGCTGGTCGCGCAGGTGCTGCCGCACGTGCGCGACATTCGCCGCTTCGGCGCGGCGGCGCTGGATCTGTGCCACGTCGCCGCAGGCCGGGTGGACGCGTACTACGAGCACGGCCTCAATGCCTGGGACTGGGGTGCGGGCGCGTTGATCGCCGAAGAGGCGGGCGCGCTGCTGACCCTTCCGCCCGCCACGTCCCCGGGTACCGACGGCGACCTGGTGGTGGCCGCCGCGCCCGGTATCGCCGACGAACTCGGGGCGCTGCTGGCCCGGGTCGGCGCTACCGAGCCGATTCCCGATCGCTGATCAGCAGCGCGCCTGCCGCGCGGCGTCGAGCAGTTCGATATCGATCGCCGTGGAGTTGCCCGGCGCCGGATTCTTCAGCGAACGCAGTACCTCCTCGGCGTCGTTGCTCGGCCGGATATCCCGGAACAACGAACCGAGCACCAGATCGACCGTGTCGTCGCCGCGCTGATCCTCGATCAGCTCGGCGCACGGCGCGACCAACTGCACCGCCGCGGCGGCCGGACGCCCGCTCACACCGAAGCGGATCTGGCCCGTGCACTCCAGATCGCCGTTGACGTATACCGAATCGTTGCCGTATTGCGTCCCCGGCGCGCTCGCGAAGCCGAGATCGCCGAGCTGGGCGGCCACGTGGGCGGCTTGGCCGCGCTGGTTGTTCGCGTTCAGCACGCGGACCCTGCTGGCCGCCAGCGGGGCGGGCTCCACGTCCTGCAGTCGCCCCGCGCCGACCCGCTGGCCGAGCGGAGTCGGTTGCGGCGCACCGGGATCGGTGGCCGGACTCGGCGAGTTGCAGGCCATCGCGGTGTGGTCGACGTCCTGCGTCGTGAGTGCCTTGATCCAGACGATCCCGCAGATCAACGCGAGAACGCCGAGCATGATGAGCCAGGGCTGGGGGCGGCGCCGAAGGAACGGCCGACCGTGCGGATCCGTCGCGGTGCCTTCGGTGATCAGTGAAACCACCAACACACTCTACGAAAATGTGTCCCGGGCGCCGTGCAAGGTCTCGGTGCGTTCCGCCGACGGTGTCGATTGCCCCTCAGTTTCGACTCGGCTGTGTTTTGATTGCGACTTTTGCTCTGGGGTCCGCTATTGTCTGGCGGCCCAGATCGAATCAGCGGTGCTGAAACCGGTGGTCGGTCGCGGGAACAAGAAGGGCATGTCCTGCGTTTACCCAGCGCTATCGAGAGTGGATCGGTGCGATCCGCCCCGATAGGCGACCGGTGTGCGTGTGACGTGCACCACCGGCGGGGCGGTATCGGTCGCGCCGATTCCGGCAGGAATCAGGTGTGAGCGGACCGGTCCGGGATACACGGAGTTAGGACGAGGGGAAGACGACATGGCAACCGACTATGACGCACCGAGGCGCACCGAATCCGACGAGGTGTCGGAGGATTCGCTGGAGGAGCTGAAGGCTCGTCGTAACGAGGCACAGTCCGCCGTCGTGGATATCGACGAATCCGATACCGCGGAGTCGTTCGAGCTTCCCGGCGCCGACCTGTCCGAGGAAGTGCTGACGGTTCGGGTGATCCCGAAGCAGGCCGACGAGTTCACCTGTTCCAGCTGTTTCCTGGTCCATCACCGGAGCAGGCTGGCCAGCGAGAAGGGCGGCCAGATGATCTGCATGGACTGCGCCGCCTGATCTCGGCGAGATCGAACAATGTGTCAGCCCGCGCTCGGAAGACCGAGCGCGGCAAGGACCCGTTCGGGCCGTCGCGTACTGACCAGCCAGTACGGCGTCGGATCGTCCGGGTCGTCGAGCACGAGCAAGACCATCGGCCCGATCCAGGGGCGATGCTGGACGTAGGCGGCAGGGTCGAGCTGGCGACCCAGCGCCGCACTCTTCGCGGTGGGGGCGACGGTGGCCGCGCGGGCCACGAAATTCACCGGTAGATGCGCGCGGTCGGCGCGCAGCTCCGGCGTGCCGGTCGCGTCGAGCGCCACTTCCACGCGGTGGCGGCTCAGCCACAGCAGGATCCAGACCGGGACCGGGAACAGCAGCACGTATGGCAACCACGCACGCAATCCCGGCGCTCCCATATGGATCTCCGCGGCGAGCAATCCGGCGATGGCGAACGCCACCGGCCACCACCACAGCGGCACCCACAGACGCTCGCGGTAGCCGAGCGCGGGCGGCTTCTTCTCGTCCATGGTCACGGGATTGGGCTGGTCCGACACGAGTCAACACTAAGTCACGAGGGCAAACAGCCTACGCGTAGGCTCGTCCACCGTGAGCGCACTTTCACCCATACCCTTGCTGCGGCTGGACCCCGGCATTCCCGTGCCCACGCGTGCCCATGCGGGCGACGCGGGCGTGGATCTGTGCACCACGCAGGACGTCATCCTGGAGCCGGGGGAGCGTGTGCTGGTCGGCACCGGCGTCGCCGTCGCGCTGCCGGTCGGCACGGTCGGCCTGATCCATCCGCGCTCGGGTCTGGCGGCCAAGGCCGGGCTGTCGGTGGTGAACACCCCCGGCACAGTGGATGCCGGGTATCGGGGCGAGATCAAGGTGTGCCTGATCAATCACGACCCGCGCACGCCGATCGAATTGCGGCGCGGCGACCGGATCGCGCAATTGCTGGTGCAGCGCGTGGAGCTGGTGGATTTCGTGGAGGTCGACTCGCTGGACGAGACGACCCGTGGGGCGGGGGGCTACGGCTCCAGCGGCGGTCACGCGAGCCTGACCGCGCACACGAACGGGGCGGGCCGGGCGACCGGCAAGGAGGCATGACGGGAATGTTCGGAAAGCGAAAGAAGTCGTCGGACCGGTACGACGACGACCGGTACGACGAGGCAGGCGAGTACGCCGACGCGGACTATGAGTCCGACTACGACGACGATTACTACGACGACGCCCCCACGGACGAGCGCTCGTACGAAGGCGTGGACTTCGATGCCCCCACACTCGGGGACGGGCCCGGCCCCTACGACTACGACGAGGTCGCCGAACTCCTGGAGGACGGGTCCGAGCAGCGGCTCGACCTCGGGTCGGTGCTGCTGCCCGTCCCGCCCGGCGGCCAGCTGCAGGTCGAGATGACTCCGGAAGGCCAGCCGCAGGCGGTGCACTTGGCTACCGAGCACGGCCGGATCACCGTCGCGGCGTACGCCGCGCCCAAGACGTCGGGTCAATGGCGTCTGGTCGCCGCGGATCTCGCCGATTCACTCCGCAAGGACGGCGCCAGGGTCTCGGTGGAGAACGGGCCGTGGGGCCGGGAGCTGCTGGCGCTCACCGAGGGTGCCGATCTGCGCTTCATCGGCGTGGACGGCTACCGCTGGATGGTGCGTCTGGTCGCCGCGGGCCCTTCCGGCGCGGCGAACGACGGCAGCCCGCTGGTCAAGGCGGCGAGGGCCATCCTCAGCGAGACGGTGGTGCGGCGCGGCGAGGATCCGCTGCCGGTGCGTGACCCGCTGCCGGTGGTGCTGCCGCAGCAGTTGGCCGAGCAACTGGCCGCGGCCCATCAGCAGCAGGTGGAAGCCCAGCAGCAGGCGATGGCCGCGCAAGCGGCCGCGGCGCAGACCGGGGCACAACCGGTGCTGCCGCGCGTACCGGAGGGGCCACGCCGCGGCGCGGACGGGTCGGCTATGCAGCAGCTCGGCTTGAACTGAGCGGGCGGCCGGGAACTCAGCCGAAGGTGCCGATTCCGGTATGTCCGAGGATCGCGGGATCCGCGCCCAATTCGGCCAAGGTGATCCGGTGCAGCTGCGCGTGTGGGGCCAGCGCGGCCCACTCCTCGGCCACCGCCACCGGATGTACCGGGTCGTCGATCGCGGTGACCACGGCGATCGGCAGCTCGAAGGTGGCCAGCTTCTCGGCGTCCGGCCATTTGTAGTCGGCGGCCTCTTCCAGCGCCGCCGGTAGGTCCGGCCATTGCGCACGCCAGGATTGGGTCAGCGCGTCCGCCA
>NZ_BDBA01000159.1 GCF_001612745.1 Nocardia amamiensis NBRC 102102
CCCCCCAGCCACTGCGGGCTGCTCGCCCGCATGCGGGCGAGCACCACCGCCAGGCCGTCGGCGCGCAGCTGTGCGGCGGTCGCCGCGGCGCTGAGCGTGGCCGGACACGTCGCGGTGTCGGGCCCGGTCCAGGCGGGCAGCGCCGCGACGACCCCGACCACACGATCCGGGTGCTCGGCCGCCCACTCCAGCGCGATCGCTGCACCGAGCGAGATCCCCGCTGCGAGAACCGGCCCCGACCGCGCCGCCGCCGCCAATCCGGCCCGGCAGCTCGCGACCACCCGGCGCGGATCCGGTTCCACCGCGATGAAGTCGAGACCCCGTGCCGCGCTGGCTGGGCCGAAGGCGCGCCGGGCGAAATCGGCGTCGGATCCGGTGCCGGGCAGCGCCACCACTCGAGCCGGATGTGGGGAGTCGAACACCGGTCCGAGCGTAGCGGGGGCCGCCGAGCCCATCTACAGTGGCGGTGTACGGCCTCAGCAGGCCGTGCGGTTGGAACCATCCACGATGGTGTGCGACCCACGCCATCTGCTCTATGCAGGAGAGCGTGCACAATGTCATCCGCAGCCTCAGGTTATTTTCGACGTCTGGGCCGCAGACTGACCGAAGATATCGATCAGCTGGATGCCGAAGAGCTGGCCGAGACTTCCGAGGCGTCAGGAGCGCACCGCGCGTCGGAGTGTCGGCGCGGTGACGAGGCCACCATGCTCGGTAGGCTCCGGAGCGTCGAAGCATGTCCCAAGTCCGCCGGCGCCAGTCTGCAGGCGGAGTTCTTCGACGGCACCGACGCCATCACCTTGGTCTGGATCGGGCGCAGGCGCATTCCCGGCATCGAGCCGGGGCGGCGCATCCTGGTCCGTGGCCGGGTGGGCGACCGGGACGGCCGCAAAGTGATCTACAACCCCTACTACGAATTGCGCGGGAACAGCTGACGTATGCCATCGAGCGACGACAACGCAGGCTCAGGCGATCGCACCGGGCTCGACCTCGGCCGTGACGAGGAACGTGCCGAGCAGACCCTCCTTGAACAACTGGGCGGCTTCAGCGGCCTGATCTACTCGACACTGCCCGTCGTCGTGTTCGTCCCCGTGAACAGTGTCGCCGGGCTGAGCGCCGCGATCTGGGCGGCACTCGGCGTGGCCGCCGCCATCCTGGTCTGGCGCTTGGTGCGCCGCAGTCCCGTCCAGCCCGCCATCTCCGGGTTTCTCGGTGTCGGCGTCTGTGCTTTCATCGCCTACCGGATGGGGGAGGCCAAGGGGTTCTTCCTCTTCGGGATCTACACCAGCCTCGTCTACGCCGGGGTGTTCCTGGCCTCCATCCTGTTCCGCCGGCCGCTGGTCGGCGTGATCTGGGGCGTCCTGAACGGTCACGGCTCCGACTGGCGTTCCGATCCCCGGCTCGTGCGCCTGTACGACCTGGCCACCGGCACGTGGGTCCTGGTCTTCGGCGCCCGCTATCTGGTGCAGTCGCAGCTCTACGACACCGATCGGACCGGCTGGCTCGCGGTCGCCCGCATCGCGATGGGCTGGCCGCTGACGGCCGTGGCGCTGGGCGTCACCATCTGGGCGGTGCGCCGCGCAGGTCATCTGCCCGCCAAGACGGCGGTCGCGACCGGACCCGCCTGAGCGTTAACTTTCCGCCGCGGGCCGGCGAATCCCATAGGGGTGGGGGAAGGACCACCGCCGAGGTGGGTGGTAACCCACCCTGGGGTGCCTGGTTGGCGTCCCGAGTTCGTCAGACGATCAATGCGTATCGCAAACACGCACTGGATCGCAAGGAAGGACTCGGACGTGGCTACCGAGCACAACACCGCGGCGCTGCCCAAGAACCACAACCCCGCTCTCTCGGAGAGCCGCCGAGTATCGGCCGAGCTGGACAAACTGATCGGTCCGGCGGCCGCGGGAGACCGCCAGGCGGTCGCCGAGATCATCCGGTTCGTGCACCCGCTGGTGCGGCGCTACTGCGGTGCGCGCCTGGGCAATACTGCCCATCTGCAGGTCACCGCCGACGACGTGGTGCAGGAGATTCTCATGGCCACCGTCAACGCCATCCCGCGCTACCGCGACCAGGGCAAGTCGTTCCTGGCGTTCGTCTACGGCATCGCGGCCAACAAGGTTGCCGACGCGTTCCGCCGCTCCCAGCAGCATCCCGCCTACCCGGTGGCCGACGTCCCGGATTCCGCGTCCTCCGCCGCCGGGCCCGAGGAGTGGGCGCTGGCCTCCGAACGCCGCACCGCCACAAGGGAACTGATGAAAGTGCTGGCGCCGGCGCACCGTGAGGTGCTGGTGATGCGCATCGTGCTCGGTTGGTCGGCGGCGCAGACCGCGGAGGCCATCGGCACCAGCCCGGGTGTGGTCCGGGTTATGCAGCACCGCGCGCTGAACAAGCTGCGCGCGGAGCTGAAGCTGGCCGCGTAATCCCCGGCGGTGCTCCGCCGGGGACGCATCGGCCGTATCGGAGGGTTATGGCCTGATGCCGTGGTTGGCGAGCTCGAGCCGGAGGTCTTCCTCGGCTTCCACCGAGGTCACGAACAGCAGTTCGTCGTCGCCCTCGAACGGGTCGTCCGGCTGCGGCACGATCACCCGTCCGCCGCGCAGGATCGTCACGAGGGCGGCGTCGCGCGGCAGGGTGAGCGCACGCACCGGCTTGCCCGCCAGCGCGGTGTCCGCGGGCAGCGTCATCTCCACCAGGTTCGCCTGGCCCTGGCGCAGCGTCATCAGGCGCACCAGATCCCCGACCGACACCGCTTCCTCGACCAGCGAGGCCAGCAGCCGAGGTGTTGACACCGCGACGTCCACACCCCATGAGGCGTCGAAGAGCCATTCGTTGCGCGGATCGTTCACCCGGGCAACCACCCGGCGCACCCCGAACTCGGTCTTGGCCAGCAGGCTGTGCACCACGTTCGTCTTGTCGTCGCCGGTGGCCGCGATGACCACCTCGTAGGTCTCCAGTCCGGCCTGCTCGAGCAGCGCCAGTTCGCACGCGTCGGCGTGCACCCAGACCGCGTCCGGGATCGCCTCGGGATCGATGTGCTCGAGCTGACGCTCCAGCAGCATCACCCGGTGCCCGGCGCGCAGCAGCTCCCTGGCGATCGATCGGCCCACGGCGCCTGCTCCGGCGATGGCCACTTTCATGTTCAGTCCTCGCTCGCTGGGGGCTTCGCGGCCAGGGCGACGGCCTCGCCCACGGTGCCGGATGTCGCGGCCACGTAGACGATGTCGTCGGCCTGGACGATGGTCTTGCTGTCGGGCAGTAGTCCCTGGCCGAAACGGATGATGAACGCGACTCTCGCCGCGATTGTCTGCTGCAGGTCGCGCACGGTGCGCCCGTACCACTCTTCGTGCAGCGTCAGTTGAGTCACAGCAACCGTCCCGGTGGGATCACGCCACGTGGTGGTGCTGGCGTCGCCGATGAGCGCGCGCAGGAAGCGGTCGGTGGTCCACGGCACCGTGGCGATGGTCGGGATGCCGAGGCGCTCGTAGACGGCCGCGCGTTTGGCGTCGTAGATGCGGGCGACGACGCGCTGCACGCCGAACATCTCCCTGGCGACCCGAGCGGAGATGATGTTGGAGTTATCGCCGGAGGAGACGGCCGCGAACGCGCCCGCCCGTTCGATTCCGGCGCTGATCAGCACATCCCGATCGAATCCGACGCCGGTGACCCGATTGCCGGGAAAGTCGGAGCCGAGGCGCAGAAACGCACTGGAGTCCCGGTCGATCACGGTGACCTCGTGACCTATGCGGACCAAGGCATGGGCGAGCGAGGAGCCTACGCGCCCGCACCCCATGATCACTACGTACACCGTGCAACCTCGTTCCTGGAACCATGGTGTTCGGTCTGCTTAGCTGTTCGGTCGAACGCTACCCGTCGAATGATTCCACCGGCCACGTTCCCCCTCCAGCCGCCGAGCAAACCTGCGAGCCACGCGCGCGATCCACCGTGCGGGGGCCTATGCTCGCTCCAGTGTCCAAGTTGACGACGGCAGCGAAGCGAGTGCTGCTGGGCAGGCCTTTCCGCAGTGACTCGCTCGGTCACACCTTGCTGCCGAAGCGAATCGCGCTCCCGGTGTTCGCCTCCGATGCCATGTCATCGGTCGCCTACGCCCCCGAAGAAATCTTCCTCGTCCTGTCGGCCGCAGGCATCTCGGCCTACCTGTACGCCCCGTGGGTCGGCCTCGCGGTCGCCTTCGTGATGGCGGTGGTGGTGGCCAGCTACCGGCAGAACGTGCACGCCTACCCGTCGGGGGGCGGCGACTACGAGGTCGCCACCACCAACCTCGGACCCACCGCGGGTTTGACCGTCGGCAGCGCGCTGCTGGTCGACTACGTGCTCACCGTGGCGGTGTCGATCTCCTCGGCCGCGTCCAACATCGGCTCGGCCATTCCGTTCGTCGCCACCCACAAGGTGCTGTTCGCGGTCCTGGCCATCGCCGCGCTCACCGCGATGAACCTGCGTGGTGTGCGGGAATCGGGCACCACCTTCGCGATTCCGACCTACGCGTTCATCGTCGGCATGTTCGTCATGCTCGGCTGGGGCCTGTTCCGGATCTTCGTGCTCGGCGAGGACTTGCGCGCCGAATCGGCCGGTTTCGGGCTGGCCGAGCACGAACCCCTCTACGGCCTGGCGTTCGCCTTCCTCATCGCGCGCTCGTTCTCCTCCGGCTGCGCCGCGCTCACCGGTGTGGAGGCGATCAGCAACGGCGTCCCCGCGTTCCGCAAACCCAAGTCGCGCAACGCCGCCACCACGCTGCTGCTGCTGGGCACGATCGCGATCGTGCTGCTGATGGGCATCATCATCCTGGCCCAGAAGATCGGGATCGTCTACGCGCACAACGTTTCCGACCTGACCGGCGCGCCGCAGGACTACCAGCAGAAGACGCTCATCGCGCAGCTCGCCGAGACCGTGTTCGAAGGATTCCCGCTCGGCTTCTTCTTCATCACCACGGTGACCGCGCTGATCCTCGTCCTCGCCGCGAACACCGCGTTCAACGGGTTCCCCGTGCTCGGCTCGATCCTGGCGCAGGATCGCTACCTGCCCCGGCAGCTGCACACCAGAGGCGACCGGCTCGCGTTCAGCAACGGCATCCTGTTCCTCTCCGGCGCCGCCATCGCGTTCGTGGTGATGTTCAGCGCCGAGGTGACCAAGCTGATCCAGCTCTACATCGTCGGCGTTTTCGTTTCGTTCGTGCTCAGCCAGACCGGCATGCTGCGCCACTGGACGCGTCTGTTGCGTACCGAGACCGACTCGCGGCAGCGCGCCCGGATGAAGCGGTCGCGGGTGATCAACGCGGTCGGTCTCAGCGCGACCGGCGCGGTGTTGGTGATCGTGCTGGTCACGAAGTTCTTCGCCGGCGCCTACATCGCCATCTTCACCATGGTCGCGATCTTCGTGGTGATGAAGATGATTCGCAGGCATTACGACTCGGTCGCCCGCGAGCTGGACGAGCACGAGTGGGACGGCGTGCTGCCCAGCCGCTCGCACTCCATCGTGCTGGTCTCCCGGCTGCACCTGCCCACCCGCCGGGCACTGGCCTATGCTCGCGCCACCCGGCCCGACACATTGGAGGCGGTGACGGTGAACGTGGACGAGGCCGACACCAGGGCGCTGGTGCGGGAGTGGGAGAACAGCGACATCACGGTGCCGCTGAAGGTGATCGAATCGCCGTACCGGGAGATCACCAAGCCGGTTCTCGACTATGTCAAGCGGGTACGCAAGGACGCCCCCCGCGACGTGGTGACGGTGTTCATCCCGGAGTACGTGGTCGGCCACTGGTGGGAGCAGGTGCTGCACAACCAGAGCGCGCTGCGGCTGAAGGGAAGGTTGCTGTTCGAGCCGGGCGTGATGGTGACCAGCGTGCCGTGGCAGCTGAGTTCGTCCGCGCGGGCGAGGGTGCCCGGTGTGGTGAACGCCCCCGGCGCGGTGCGGCGCGGGTACGGGGACCGGACATGATGTCCATGGAGCATTCGGGATGAGTGATCGGCGGACAAGCACGTTCGAGGTGCGGCTCGGGCCGCCGGGGCACGGCGGCTTCTGCGTCGCACGGCACGAGGGGCGTGTGATGTTCGTCCGGCACGGGCTGCCCGGAGAACTGGTGCGCGCCCGGGTCACCGAGGACCGGGGCGGCTCGTACTGCCGGGCCGACGCCGTCGAGGTGCTCGAGGCATCACCGGACCGGGTGCCCCCCACCTGCCCGGTATCCGGTCCAGGCGGCGCCGGATGCTGTGATTTCTCCTTCGCCACACCGTCGGCCCAGCGCGCGCTGAAAGCCACGGTGGTGGCCGAACAGCTGCGCCGGGTGGCCGGGATCGAGCGCGAGGTGCTGGTGGAGCCGATCGAGTCCGGCGAGACGATCGGCGGGTGGCGCACCCGCGTGCGGCTGGCGGTGGACGAACGGGGCCGCGCCGGCGTGCACCGATATCGCAGCACCGACGTGATCGCGGATTTGCGATGCCCGCAACCGGTCGCGGGGGCGCTGGACGGTATCGCGGATCGGCAGTGGACGCCGGGTGCCGATCTGGTGATCGCGGTGGACGGCGACGGCATCCGGCACATCGTCGAGCTGGCGCCCGCCGCGGAGCCGGGAGTCGGCAGCCGCGGCGATCGGCGCGGCCCAGGTGGAAGCGACCGCAGGGACGGCTCCAGGCGACGTGACC
>NZ_BDBA01000160.1 GCF_001612745.1 Nocardia amamiensis NBRC 102102
CGCGAGGGCGATGCCGGAGGCGGCCATGGCGGCGAACGGGTTCAGGGTCGCGGCGCGATCGGCGCCGAGCCGCGCGGCGTACATGCCGTGCGCTCCACCCCAGGCGGCGTCGAATCCCGGCTGCACACTGGCGATTACGCCGCAGCGCGCGAGGTTCGCGATGTGCTCGGCGTCGATCAGTTCGGCATGCTCGACCCGGTGCCCGAGCGCGGCGACGGCGGGCCCGCCGAGTTCGTCGGCCACCTGCTCGATACCGGCGACGAACGCGTCCATCGCGGCGTCGCCGATCGCGTGGAATCCGGCCTGGACACCCGCCACCGTGCAGGCGCGGACATGGTCGGCGATCGCCGCCACATCGAGATAGCTTCGGCCGCAACCGGGCTCGTCGGCGTAGGGCGCCCGCAGCCAGGCGGTGCGCGACCCGAAGGAGCCGTCGACGAACAGGTCGCCGCCCAACGCGTGCACGCCGAGTTCCTCGACCAGGGCGCGTGCCTGTTCGGCGCTGCGCACCGCCTCGCCCCAATATGCCCGGACCTGCACGCCGTGGTCGAAGTCGAGCAGTTCGCGGAGGTCCTCGCGCCCGGCGATCTCAGGGCCCGCGCATTCGTGCACCGCGACGATCCCGTGCGCGGCGGCGTGATCCAGTGCCGCGGCGCGCGCCTGATCCCGTTGCGCCCGAGACAGATTCGCCAGCGCGGCGGTGCGCACCAGATGGTGGGCCGCGGCACGCACCGGCTCGCCGCGGGTGAATCCGTCGGTCGAGGTCAGCTCGGGCAGTGTGTCCAGCAGTGCCGAGGACGCCACGGCGGAGTGCGCGTCCACGCGCGAGAGGTACACGTGTCGCCCGGCGCCCGCCGCCGCGTCGATCTCCTGGACGCTGGGCGGGCGGCCCTCCGGCCAGGTGGTCTCGTCCCAACCGTCACCCAGGACGGCGCCGTCGGGGTGTGCCTCGGCGAACGCGCGCAGCAGGTGCAGGCAGTGTCCGAGCGACTCCGCACCCGACAGGTCCAGACCGGTCAGCTTCAGCCCGAGTGCCGTGACGTGCACGTGTGGATCGACGAACGCCGGCGCGACGAAGGCGCCGTCGAGGTCGACGATCTCGGCGTCGGGGTGCAGCGCGCGTCCCGGCTGCTCGGCGCCCAGCCAGACCACGGTCCCGTCGGTCACCGCCATGGCCGTGGCGTCGGGTGAACTCGCGCTGTAGAAACGACCACCGATCAGCAACTGGGTACTCACGGAGCACCAGTCTGCCGTATGCCCGAAGCGGCGGTTTCGGTCAGCCGTTCAGTGCGGGCCTGCGCCCCAGATCCTCCTGCTGCGCCAGTACCGTCATCACCTCCGCGTACGCCGGCGGCGCTGCACCGGTTCCGCCCGCCGCCGTGGACCGGCAGG
>NZ_BDBA01000161.1 GCF_001612745.1 Nocardia amamiensis NBRC 102102
CCCGCCGCCGTGGACCGGCAGCCCGCCTCCATGGCGATCAACTCCAGCCGCAGTGCTGCGGCCGTGAATCCGGAAATCGACTGTCCCGCACTGGCCGCCGCACGTCGGACCGCGGCGGCCAGCTCCTCGCTCACCGTCACGGTGAGTTGCTCGGTGGCCATCGCGCCACGATAGCCCTTCGGCGCGCCGCACGGAACCGGGCTCAGCCGATTTTCCGGTCAGGACGGGCTGATCGCGCGGCGGGCGTCGCCCTGTCCGTCGTCGTACCACTGCCGCACCACGACGCCGTCGATCACCTCGTCGCCGTCGATGACGACACCGCGATAGGGTGCGGCGGCGGCGATCCTGCCGAACCGTCGCGCCGCGAACGCCGTGACCAGCGGACGCACCAGAAACCGCGTCGGGGGCAGCAGCAGGAGCAGACCGAGCAGCGAGGTGACCAGGCCGGGCACGAACATCAGCACGCCACCCGCCGCGACCAGCGCGCCATCGGCCACGGCGGTGCCCGGCGCGATTTCTCCGCGACCGGCGCGGCGGAACTGCTCGAAGACCCGGCGCCCCTGCGAGCCCATTAGCAGCATGCCGGCGGCCGATCCGGCGATCAGCACCAGAATCGTCGGCATGACGCCGATCAGCTGGCCGACCGCGACCAGCGCGGCGATTTCGACGACGACGTACAGCACGAACAACAACGCGGCCATGGCGATCCTTTCGGACGATCTACCCGGTCAACGTCCGGAACCGGCGTTTTTCTCCCGGCGTGCCTGAAAAGACGCTCCAGATCCGCCTGGTCAGCCGCCCGGGCGCACCAGGCCCGTCTCGTAGGCCAGCACGACCGCCTGAACGCGGTCCCGCAGACCGAGTTTGGTGAGCACCCTGCCGACGTGCGTCTTGACCGTGGCCTCGGACAGGTACAGCTGCTCGGCGATCTCGGCGTTGGACCGGCCCGCCGCGATCTGCTCGAGCACCTCGCGTTCGCGGGCGGTGAGCACGTCGAGCACGCCCGGATCGCGGGTGCGGGCCGGATCCTCCGCGATGAGCCGGTCCAGCAGGCGTTTGGTCACCTTCGGCGAGACCACCGCGTCGCCCGCGGCGACGCTGCGGATGGCCGAGACGAGGTCTTCCGGCGGGGTGTCCTTCAAGAGGAATCCGCTGGCTCCCGCGCGGAGCGCGCCGAGCGCGTGCTCGTCGAGGTCGAAGGTCGTCATGACGAGCACCCGGCTACCGTGCCCGGCCTCCACGATCCGGGTGGTGGCGGCGACGCCGTCGACGACGGGCATCCGCACATCCATCAGCACGACGTCGGGTCGCAGCTCCGCCGCCCTGGCGACCGCGGCGGCGCCGTTGGCCGCCTCGCCGACCACTTCGATGTCGGGGTGCGCGCCGAGCACCATCTTCAATCCCATACGCATGAGTTCCTGGTCATCGACAACGAGAACGGTGATCGGCACGCCCCCAATGTAACGTGGGCGCTTGCGCGTCTCGGGCGCCCTGCACCGCGACGATCGAGCAGACCCGCCCCCCGACTAGTCTCTGTGACCGAATCTGCTTGGGGCGCAGCGATTCACGCGCCGTCGGCACTGAGCTCGACGTACTCCGCCGGGCCCGGCCGCAGCGGGATGCTCGCGTGCACCCGCCAGGCTCCGTCCGCGGCGGGGCCCGCGTCCAGGCTGCCGCCCAGCACCGCGACGCGCTCGCGCATCCCGACCAACCCGAGCCCGCTGCCCTCGATGCGGGCGGCCGGTTCGGGCAGCGGCACGCCGCCGCTGTCGGTGACGTCGATCAACACGTCAGAGTCGGTGCGGCGCACCCGCACCCACGCTTTCGGGTGCGGGCCCGCGTGCCGCAGCGTGTTGGTCAGCGATTCCTGCACGATCCGGTGCACGCCGAGACTGACCTCGGGCGCGATGTCGTCCAGTTCGCCGGTCAGCTCGAGCTCGACGGCGAGGCCGGTGCCGCGCATCATCTCCACGACCTTGGCCAGGCCGGCGGTACCGTGCTGGGGCAGCTGGTCGGGCGCGTGCTCGGTCCGCAGCAGGGCCACGGTTCTGCGCAGTTCGCGCAGGGCTTCGCGCCCGGTGCTCGCGATGGTGGTGAGCGCCTGCTCCGCCGCGTCCGGGTCGCGGCGCAGCGCGTATTTCGCGCCGTCGGCCTGCACGATGATCACGCTCACCGCGTGCGCCACCACGTCGTGCAGTTCCCGGGCGATGCGGGTGCGTTCGGCCGAGACGGCGTCGTGCGCGCGGCGCTCTTTGTCGTAGTCGGCGACCGCCAGGCGCGCCGCCACCTCGGCGTCGTAGGCGTGCCGCGCGCCGATGAACTCCGCGAGCGTCCAGGACAGCGCGTAGAACATGGCCGTGAAGACGATGTCGGGCCCGGCCGGCCGGCCGATCGCCGCGATCGAGAGCGCGACGTCCACGCCGAGCCCGAGCCCGAACCACAGTCCCTCGCGCCGCCCGACGTAGGCGACCAGCGTGTACAGGATGATGCCCTGCGACAGCAGTGCGATGTGGTCGGCGTCCTCGTCGGTCAGGAAGCCCGCCAGCGACGCGGTCATCGACAGCGCCAGCGTGGCGACCGCCATCGTCCGCGGATACACCCGGCGCAGCACCACCGGAAGCGGAAGCAGCACGCCGACGGCCAGATACGCGAGCTTGTTGTGCGCGTTGCCCACGCTGACGATCTCGAGCAACAGAAGTATCGCCGCCAGCGCCGAATCCGCGACGATGGGCTTGCCTCGAAGCCACAGACTGAACCGACGCACGGATTCAGCCTAGGTGGGCCCGGCACGCGGCCACGCAACCCCACGGACGCAGGGCAGTGCGGCACCCTGACAAATGCGGATCAGCGGATGAACCGATGATCTGGTTGTCTTACCCGCGTGGAGTTCGGAGACTGGGCGGTTCTGTTGACGGCGGCGACGGCCGCGGGATGGGTGGACGCGGTGGTCGGCGGCGGTGGGCTGATCATCCTGCCCATGCTGTTCGTGGTGGCGCCCGGCATCGCGCCGCAGACCGCGCTCGGCACCAACAAGCTCGCCGCAGTCGCCGGGACGAGCGCCGCGGTGGCGACCTTCGCACGCAATGTGCCGATGCGCTGGCGGGTGCTGGTACCCGCCGCCGTGATCGCCGCGGTAGCGGCCGCGGCCGGCGCCGCCGCGGTCTCCCTGATCGACCGCGAGCTGTTCATCCCGATCGTGATGGTGGTGCTGGTCGGTGTCGCGGTGTTCGTCACGATGCGTCCGTCGATCGGCGTCACGCTGGCCACTCACCCGCCCACGCGGCGCAAGGTCGTCCTCACCGTGGCGCTGGCCGCCGGATTGATCGGCTTCTACGACGGCCTGCTCGGACCCGGCACCGGAACGTTCCTGATCATCACCTTCGCCACCCTGCTCGGGACCGAGTTCGTGCGTGCGGCGGCCATGGCCAAAGTGCTCAACTGCGGCTCCAACGTCGGCGCGCTGATCTTCTTCGGCGCGACCGGCCACATCCTCTGGGCGCTCGGTGCCGCGATGGCCGCGGCGAACGTGCTCGGCGCGGTGGCCGGCTCTCGGATGGCGATGCGCAAGGGCGCCGAATTCGTGCGCGTGGTGCTGCTGGTGGTGGTGATCGTGATGGTGATCCGGTTGGCCTGGCAGCAGTTCGGCTGAATCAGCCCACCGGTTCCGCTCGGTGGGTGGCCAGCCAGGGTTGCAGGACGCGCGAAGTCGTCTCGTGAATCCGGTGGTGCAGGCGCTCACCGTCCTCGGCCCCGGCCACCGGATGCTGGAACAACACGGTCAACGCACCCGACACCGCGCCAACGACCGCGCCGACCAGCGCCGCGGCGCCCACCTCGTCGAGTTCGGCCGGAAACGCGCGATGCAGCTGCCTGGCGATCTCGCGCTGCGCGACCAGCTGGGCGTGTGCCGCGCGGCCGCTCACCGCGGGCACGGTCCGCGACACCGTGGCACGCAGCGCCGCGATCCGGGCGGAAAGGTCGTCGATGAGGTGTTCGCCGGGGTTGTCGCCCGCAGCACGCAACGCGCGCAGCATGACCTCTACCGGACGTTCTCCTGGGCGCCTGCTGGCGATCGCGGCCACCGCGGCGCGCACCCGCTCGTCGGATTCCGGGAAGAGCAGCTCTTCTTTGCTGGCGAAGTAGTTGAAGAACGTCCGCGTGCCGACCTCGGCCGCGGCGGCGATGTCGGCCACCGTCGTGTCCTCGTAGCCTCTGGTCTCGAACAGCTCGGCGGCGGATTCGAGGATGGCTCGGCGGGTACGTTCGCGCTTGCGGTCACGGAGAGCGGATGGCGGCACGCGGGCACAGTACGGCATGCGGCGAGCAACACGCGGTAGGCGAGGGTGTCGCGCGCGCCGTTCACCCTGCGCCACCGCGCATACCGGGCAAATCGGCACTAGGTGCAGCTACGCACAGGGTATGACGGGAGCTACCCGAAGTGGAGGCGCGGTCGGCCCTTCGCGCGCGGGCTACGGGCGGACGCGGTCCGGCCCGCCGATTATGTTGGTCGGGTGAGCATCGCGACTTCCAAAGACGTGGACGCCGAGTTCCTCGGTCTGCCACTGACCGCGCTCGCCGACGCCGCGCTCACCGCGGCCACGGCGGCGGGCGCCGAGCACGCCGACCTGCGAGTGCACCGGTTGGTCACCCAGTCGATCCGATTGCGCGACGGACGCGTGGAGGCCGTCACCGACAGCACCGAGCTCGGCTTCGCCGTGCGCGTGATCGTGGACGGCACTTGGGGCTTCGCGTCGCACGCCGCGCTCACGCCCGACATCGCCGTCGAGGTGGCCCGCACCGCGGTCACTGTCGCCACCACGCTGCGCGCGCTCAACCGGGAGCGCGTCGAGCTCGCCGCCGAGCCGCGCTACTCCGGCGTGCGCTGGGTCTCGGACTACGACATCGACCCGTTCACCGTGCCGACCGGCGAGAAGGTCGCGCTGCTGCAGGACTATTCGGAGCGGCTGTCGCACGCCGACGGCGTCGATCACGTCACTGCGGGCCTGCTCCAGGTCAAGGAGCAGACTTTCTATGCCGACTCCGCAGGGTCGTCGATCACCCAGCAGCGCGTCCGGCTGCATCCGAGTCTGGAAGCCATCACCGTGGACTCCGCGGCGGGAGTGTTCGAGACGATGCGCACGCTGGCCGCACCGGCGGGCCGCGGGTGGGAGTACGTCACCGGCGCCGACGGAATCTGGGACTGGGACGACGAACTCGCGCGGATCCCGGAGTGGCTCGCCGAGAAGGTGAAGGCACCCAGCGTGCAGTCCGGGCCGACCGACCTCGTCATCGATCCGACCAACCTGTGGCTGACCATCCACGAATCCATCGGCCACGCCACCGAGTACGACCGCGCCATCGGCTACGAATCCGCCTACGCGGGAACCTCTTTCGCCACGCCGGACAAATTGGGCATGCTGCGCTACGGTACCCCGATCATGCACGTGACCGGCGACCGCACCGAAGCGCACGGCTTGGCCAGTGTCGGCTACGACGACGAAGGTGTCGCCGGGCAGCGGTGGGATCTGGTGCGCGACGGCATCCTGGTCGGGTATCAACTGGACCGGGTGTTCGCCCCGCGGATGGGCCTGGAGCGATCCAACGGCTGCTCGTACGCGGACTCGGCCCATCACGTGCCGATCCAGCGGATGGCCAACGTCTCGCTGCAACCGGATCCCGACCGCGACACCAGCACCGAGGAACTGATCTCCCGGGTGGACGACGGTATCTACATCGTCGGCGACAAGTCGTGGTCGATCGACATGCAGCGCTACAACTTCCAGTTCACCGGTCAGCGGTTCTTCCGCATCCGCGGCGGCAAGCTGGACGGGCAGCTGCGCGACGTCGCCTACCAGGCCACCACCACCGACTTCTGGGGCGCGATGGAGGCGGTCGGCGGACCGTCCACCTGGCAGCTGGGCGGGGCGTTCAACTGCGGCAAAGCGCAGCCCGGCCAGGTCGCGTCGGTCAGCCACGGCTGCCCGTCGATCCTGGTGCGCGGTATCAATATTCTCAACACCCGGACGGAGGCCGGCCAGTGACCGACGACCTGTTCCCCGCGAGTGCGACCGTGGAGCGGGCGCTCGCGCTGTCGACCGCCGACGAGACGATGGTGATCGTCCGTGACGAGCACGAGGCCTCGTTGCGCTGGGCCGGGAACTCGATGACCACCAATGGGTCGTCGGTATCGCGCAGCTGGGCGGTGATCTCGGTGTTCCGCGAGGGACCCACCCTCGCTCGGGTCGGCACGATCGCCTCGAGCAGCGTGGATCCCGATGACATCGCGGCGGTGGTGCGGGCCAGCCATGAGGCCGCGCGCACCGCCGAACCGGCCAGGGACGCCATGCCGCTGCTGGAACCGGGCGCCGTCGACGACGACTGGTCCGCCCCGGCGGCCGGCACCGGCATCGAAGTTTTCAGCGATCTCGCCCACGATCTGGCCGCCGGTTTCGACAGCGCCGACCGCCTCTACGGTTTCGCCCACCACCAGATGCACACGACGTGGCTGGGCACCTCGACCGGCGTCCGCCGCCGTTTCGTGCAACCCACCGGTTCGGTGGAGATCAACGGCAAACGCGGTGTGGACGGGGATCTGGCCAGCGCGTGGGCCGGGGTGGGGACCACCGACTTCACCGACGTCGACGTGACCGGCCTGCTCGCCGAGCTGTCCCGGCGCCTGGACTGGGCCAAGCGCAAGGTCGAGTTGCCCGCGGGCCGCTATGAAACCCTGCTGCCGCCGTCCACCGTCGCCGACTTGATGATCTATCTGGCCTGGTCGATGGAAGGCCGCGGCGCGCACGAGGGTCACACCGCGTTCGCGCGGGCGGGCGGAACCCGGATCGGCGAGCGGCTGACCGACATTCCGCTCACGCTCTACTCGGACCCGTACGCGCCCGGTTTGGCATACCGCCCGTTCGTCGCGACGACCGCGTCATCGGAATCGATGTCGGTGTTCGACAATGGTATGCCCGCCGAACGCGTCGACTGGCTGCGCGACGGCGTGATCTCCTCCTTGGTCTACCCGCGCGCCACAGCCGCCGAGTTCGGTGCCGCCGCCACGGTTCCCGGGGAGAACCTGCTGCTCACCGGAGGTTCCGGCGCGACAATCGACGAGATGATCGCCCGCACCGAACGCGGTCTGCTGCTGACGACGCTGTGGTACATCCGCGAGGTCGATCCGGCGACGCTGCTGCTCACCGGGCTCACCCGGGACGGGGTGTACCTCGTGGAGAACGGTGAGGTCACCGCCGCGGTGAACAATTTCCGGTTCAACGAGAGCCCGCTGGATCTGCTGCGGCGAGTGAGCGAAGCGGGCGCCACCGAGACCACACTTCCGCGCGAATGGAAGGACTGGTTCACCCGGACGGCCATGCCGCCCCTGCGGATTCCCGACTTCCACATGTCCTCGGTCAGCCAGGCGACCTGAGACCGATCCCGATTCGCCCGGTGATCCTGGCAGGATCGAGCGGCACGCCGCCCGGTCAAGCCGCGGGCGTGATCTCGATGCCGATCGTGCCGGACTTGCCGCGGCGCAGGTTGCTGCCGAGGATGATCAGCGGGGCGGTGAGCCAGTACTTGCGCCGCAGCAGTTTGCGCACCTGTTCGGTGCCGTCGGCGTCGAGAATCCTGGCGGTCCCTTCGACCACCTCGCCGTGCGGTTTGCCCGTCGCGCCACAGGGTTGCACGGTGACGGCCGGGTTGCGGCGCAGCCGCTTGACCTTCCAGCTGTCGGTCACCGTCCAGGCGTACAGTTTGTCGTTCTCGGAGACCACCCACACGGCGGTGCCGACCGGAGTGCCGTCTTTGCGGAACGTGGTGAGCAACACGTAGTCAGCCGCGGCCACTGCTCCCAGCGCGTTCGTCATGCAAGGAAGCCTATCCGCCGCTCCCGGCTACCGCGCGCTGTCGATCACGCCGAGCCGTGCCGCGGCCGGGTTGTTCGTCCATCGCCCGCCAGGCACCGCACGGCTCAGTCCGGATCAGCGGGCACCTGGTCCGACATCCGGTACTCCCCGGCTTCCAGCCGCGTCAACACCGCCTCGGTCCATCCCGACAGGTTCTCGAAGACGCCGCTCCACAGCTCCAGCAGGTCGGTCGCGTGCGGCGCCTCGTATCGCCCGGGGAAGTCCGGGATCATGGCGAGCAGACTGGTGCGCACTTCTTCACTGCGGCGGCGCTGCTCGCGCAGCTTCTCGATCACATGCGCCCTGGGCAGCGCGTCCATGAAGGCGATGCCCGCGCCCAGTTCCTCCATGTCGACGCTGACCAGCGCTTCGTCCATCAGCCTGCGAAACTCGACCTCCCCCGCCTCGGTCATCCGGAACAGGGTGCGTCCTGGCCCTCGGTCGCTGTCCTGGGTGCCGAACGCGCTCAGCTTTCCCTCCTGCGTGAGCTGTTTGAGCGCGTGGTAGATCGATCCCGGATTCACGTTCGTCCAGGTCTCCGCGCGCCAGGACAGCAATTCCCGGCGCACGGCATAGCCGTGGGTCGGCTGACGCAGGCGCATCACTCCCAGCACCAACAGGCGCACGGCCGACATGGCGAACTCCTTCCGCTCGGAACTCGCCATAGTAATCAAGTTTGACTTCCCGCCCAGCACGCACCTAGGCTCAGCTAGTCAAACTTGACTACCACCGCATTGGGAAGGGTTCATGTCCGACACGGCAGTACCGCAGCTCTGGACCAGCGACCTGGCGGGCACGCTGGATTTCTACAAAACGCTCGGCTACACGGTGACCCACGAGCAAAGCCGTCCGTATATCTACGGCGCGATCGAAGACCATGGCTGCGCCCTGCATTTCGTGACCGCACCCGACGGCGACATTCCCGCCGAGCGCACTGGATGCCTGGTGATGGTCGACGATGTCGCGAGCAGGCACCAAGCGTTCACCACGGCACTGCGCACCCGATACGGCAAGGTCCCGGCGAAAGGCCTCCCACGGATCACCCGATTCCGTCCGGGGCAGAGCAGGTTCACGGTAGTCGACCCGGCGGGCAACCAGGTGATCTACATCCAGCGCGACGAACCCATGAAACTCGAGTACGGCGGATCGAAGGCGTTGGACGGCCTGGCCCAGGTGCTGGACAACGCCCGCATCCTGCGCGATTTCAAGACCGACGACAAGGCGGCGTTCCGCGTGCTCGAGGTCGGTCTCGGCCGGTTCCGGCTCGAGGCACCACGGCTGGATGTGGCCCGGGCGCTGGCGGCGCTCACCGAACTGGCCGTCGCCACCGACGATCCCGACCGCGCCGCACAGTTCCGCGCCGAGCTACGCACGATGGAGTTGTCCGACGCGGAGCGCGCCGCCATCGCCGGTGAGCTCCGCGCATCCGACGACCTCGCCGCGTGGCTGTCCGAAACGTAGTCGACAACAGGAAGTTCGCCCCTCCGCACGGTGCCGGGCGGAGGGCGCGCAGATCACCACGTGGTCACGCCGCAGCTGTCAGCACCTCGGACACGCAACCGTTCCTTCTGGTGGTCGGCGAGAAGTGAGTGCGACAGGCGGCCCCGAGCCTGCCCGCGGCAATATTGCCGCTGGAGTCGTGGTAGAAAACTATTCCCTACCGACGGC
>NZ_BDBA01000162.1 GCF_001612745.1 Nocardia amamiensis NBRC 102102
CCGCCAACCTGCCCGCAGCAACACTGCCACTGGAATCGTTATAGAAGAACAGTTCTCGCGCCATTTCGTTGACCTCCTCGATCGATAATGTGGCGGAACGCTCGACCGCGGGTCAGCCGAGTCCCGCATTCCCATCGTTGTTCGAGCAGAAGCGGAGTTCTTGAGTAGCGGACTACTCGGTTTGCTGCGACACCATGATCTCGGCCGCCCTGACCGTGGAATTCGATGACGTCGCGCCCATTGCGGAAGACCTCATTCTGCAATGGAAACTTGATGTCGGGCTGGCTTGGTCCGAGGCGGGCGGTCGTTGCGGAGGCGGCGATCGGGGCTACCCGGCTATTGCCTCCGGTAGGAGCTGTCACCGCTCTGATCGGCGAGGGCAAGGGCGGGGCGCAGCAACGATGCAGCGCTCGCGCCGAGCAGGGCTGTGAGCAGGATCATCGCCAGGAAGACCTGTCCGTGCATGCCGAGAATGAAAAGGGTCTGGTCGGCGAACTCGGGGTCGTGGGTGGCGGTATCGGGGAACAGCAGCGCGCCGGTCATCCCGAGCCAGGGGGTGGCGACAACCGCTGCAGCGCACAGCGTCCGGCCGGGTGTGTCCCGGCCGGGTCGCAGAGCGAGCGTCACACCGATGATGCCGAGCAGAACCGTCATCAACATGTATTGAGCGTCGTGGGAGTACTGAGCGACGAGCGGCGAGCCGGTCGCTGCGGCTGACGCGGTGCGCTGTCCATCCGTGCTGAGCGGCACGCTCCATACCCGCCCCTGGGCCCCGGACGAACACCGAGGTCGGCGAATGCGGGTTTGCGCTACCGGTAGGGCTGGGTGACCTCCGTCGGGAGGGGTTCACTCATCGTGACGCGCGAACCCGTCCAGGTGTAGGTGATCGACACGGGACCGCCCTGGGGTGCGGCGAACGGCTCGTCGGCGACCAACCATTTGTATTCGACGGTGACCGAGTTGCCGTTCGAGCCCGCCACGTGGGTGAAGGCATATGGCTCGGAAGTGGCTGTGCCCAGGTACTTTCCGTCATGGAAGAACAGCACGTGGATCGGGGCGCCCGCGGATATTCCACCCGCGGCGCGCACCCACAGCAGTTGTTCGCAGCTACCCGGCCGGTCCGCGGACGCGTGCTCGGCTACCCATCCGTTGCCCAGCCCGGCCAACGCGCTCTGCACACCCGCCGACGTGGGATCGATGCAGCGATCGGAGCTGCCGATACCCTCGGTCGAGGAGGGGGCGGTCACGGTCGTTACCGGCGCGGGCGGGTTGGGCTCTGCGGGCGGCCGGGTCACCGTAGGCGCCTGCGTTATCGCGGGTAGCCCGGGCACATCGGGCGCTTGGCTCGCTCCCGGACCCAGAGGTTCTGTGGGACCGGTCGCCCGCTGGGGAGTCGGCGCGGGCGCCGTGTCATCGATGCTGTTGCAGCCTGCAACCAGCGCCGCCGCAGCGACGACCAGTGCACCCATCCGAACTGCGTGGTTCATCGTGCCTCGATTCCGTTCCGGCCGTGCCATCGCACGCTCGCTTACTCCATCGGGGCGCCGCGCCGACTCGTTAGGCAAAAGTCCGCGACCCGCGCCCCCGGCTGCATCAAACCAACACTGTTGCAGGCCGATCGGTATCAGGCTCGGCGTCGTTCCGGTCACCGCCAGCCGGTTGCGAATTGCAGTGCCAGACTGGACGATCCGAGTGCAATGGCGAGGATGCCACCGAAGAGCAGGGGGCGGTATCCGGCGCTGCGCAGTCGCTGCCAGGTCAACGTGCTTCCGATGGCGGCGAGGACCGCGGCGATCAGCCGCCGCGCGCAGGCACGGCATCAGCCAGCCCGCGGCGAGTATGCGGATCAGCGCCTTGGAGCGGCGGCTGCGGCTGCTGGATCGCGGTCCGACCGGCTCGGCGCTCACCGACGCCGGACGCGCCGTCGTCGGGCATGCACGCGGGGTGCTGGAGGCCGCGCGGGCCTTCGGCGCAGGAGTCGCCGCACGCCACGCAGGTGCCACACCTGCGGATCGCCGCGTCGAAAACCATCGCCGACCACCGAATCCAGCACTGGCTCACCGCCTTGCGCACATCGTGTCCGGACGTGGCGGTGTCGCTCGAAGTCGACAACACGCGGCATGTCGACCAAATGGTCCGGAATGCGGAGGCCGACATCGGGTTCGTCGAGGGCCCGCACCCGCCGCCCGGCCTCGGCAGCCGGGTGCTCGGTGCGGACGAACTGGTCGTCGTGGTCGCGCCCGGTAATCCGTGGGCGCGTCGGCGTCGGCCGGTGACATTGCGCGAACTCGCCACCACACCGCAGCTAATGCCAAATGGTTTCGCCATCGCGTCGGTCATGCCGCGATGGTCAGCACCTCGGGTCCGTCGGGCGTGATCGCGACAGTGTGTTCGGAGTGGGCGGTGCGTGAGCCATCCGCCGACCGAATGGTCCAGCCATCGGGGTCGGTGACGATACGGTCGGTGGTGCGCGCGAACCAGGGTTCGATCGCGATGGTGAGTCCCGGGCGCAATCGGTAGCCGCGCCCCGGACGGCCATGGTTGGGCACATGCGGATCCTCGTGCATGGTGCGACCCAGGCCGTGGCCGCCGAACTCGGTGTTCACCGGGTAGCCGTAGTTCCGTGCCACGGCGGCGACGGCGGCGGAGATGTCGCCGATGCGGTTGCCCGGCACCGCGACGTCGATCGCAGCGGCGAGCGCCTCCTCGGTGGCGCGGACCAACTGCACATCCTCCGGCGCGGCGGTGCCGACCACGACGGTGGTAGCCGAATCCGCGACCCAGCCGTCGATTCCGACGGCGAGGTCCATGCTCAGCACGTCACCATCGCGCAGGGCGTAGTCGAACGGGAGCCCGTGCAGGACGGCATCGTTCACCGACAGGCAGACGGTGTTGCGGAACGGCCCGCGCCCGAACGACGGCGCATAGTCCCAGTAGCAGGACTCCGCACCGCGCTCGCGGATTCGCTCCCGGACATATGCCTCCAGCTCGAGCAGGTTCACCCCGACCCGCGCGCGTTCGCGTAATTCCGCCAGGACATCGGCGACGAACCGCCCCGCCACTCGCATCCGCGCGATCTCCGCGGGACTCTTCAACTCGACCATCGGTCCTCCAGTACGCCGGTATTTTAATACCACAGTAGCCGCACTGGTATTTAAATACCAATCAGCTCGCTTGCGGTATTTAAATACCGCCCGTAGCCTGGGCGAATGGTCCGTCTCCCACTGAGCCCCGCGCAGATCGACGCGGGCCGCCGCCTCGGCGCCGCCCTGCGCAGCGCGCGCGCCGACCGTGATCTCGGCGAAGTCGCACGGGCGGCGGGCATTTCGCCGGAGACACTGCGCAAGATCGAAACCGGCCGACTCCCCTCCCCCGCCTTCGGCACCGTCGTATCGCTCAGCCAGGTCCTGGCGCTCCCGCTCGACGACCTGGCGGATATCTGGCGCTCGGCCGGCCTGGCCGAATCTGCCTAACTCACCGTTTTCCGCTCGATCGCGATGCCGACGGACTTGTCGGCGCCGCGCAGCAGCTTGTGTCCGCGAATAGCGAGCTTGCCGATAAGTCCGTACTTGTCCGCGACCACGTCGCGCACCCGCTGCGTGCCGTCCGAGTCGAGGATCCGGGCGCTGCCCGCCAAGACCTCCTCGGACTTCGGGCGGCCTCGCCCGTCGCAGACCTGCAGCGTGACGTCCGGATTGCGGCGGACCCGCTTGACCTTCCACGTGTTCGGATTGGTCCAGACGACGATCCGGTCACCGTCCGGCGCCACCCAGACGGGCGTGCCGACCGGCGTTCCATCCTTCCTGAACGTCGTCAGCAGGACGTACTTGCTCTCACTCATCTCGTTCCACGTCATATCGGCAACGGTAGGCGCGTTGGTCCGCGGGGACATCCGACCGGGGAATGGTTCGTCGTTACGCGTCCGGACGCAGGACGCTCGGTACGGGGCGGCGGCGTCAGCGAGCCGCGCCGCTGCCCCGTTCCGGCCGTTATCCGCGATGGCGGCGGAAGAACATGCGCACGTCCGCCAGGAAAAGTTCCGGTTGCTCGGCCGCCGCGAAGTGCCCGCCCGCGGCGTACTCGGTGAAGTGCTCGATGTAGCCGTCCGGGTTCATCACCCGGCGCATCAGCGGGTGCGTGTTGAATACCGCCCAGCCCTGCGGCACGCCCGAGGGCGCGACCCAGTCCAACCCGGAATGCGCGGTCTCCCAGAGGAATTGAGCCGCCGAGGCGCCACTGCGAGTGAACCAGTAGATGCTGATGTTGGTCAGCAGCAGGTCACGGTCGACCGCCGCGTCCTCCGGCCGCGCCGGATCGGTCCACACCTGGAACTTCTCCGCGATCCAGCCGAGCTGCGCGATCGGCGAATCGGTGAGCGCGGCGGCGATCGCGTTCGGCTGGGTGTTCTGCAACACCAGGTATCCCTTCTGCTGCGCCCAATCCGCCCGCGCGGCCTCGATCTCGGCCAGTTCGTCAGCGGTGAGACCGTCCGGCATCGGGAGCTGCTCGCCCACCATCCCCAGCGTGCCCTGATCGCTGTTGACGTGCGTCGCGATAACCCGCTCCGGATACAGCGCGGCCAGCCGCCCCGTGACTCCGGCGCCGACATCGCCGCCCTGCGCCACGAACTTCTCGTACGCGAGCCTGCTCATCAACTCCGCGAACGCCTCTGTCGTACGCGCCAGCTCCCAGCCCGTCGACGCCAGCGGTGTGGAGAACCCGAACCCGGGCAGCGACGGGATCACCACATGAAACGCGTCCGCCGGATCACCGCCGTGCGACCGGGGATCGGTCAGCGGCCCGATCAGCTCCAGGAACTCCACCACCGACCCCGGGTAGCCGTGGGTGATCAACAGCGGAATCGCCTGCGGCTCAGGCGAGCGGACATGGAAGAAGTGGATGGTCTGCCCGTCGATCTCGGTGGTGAACTGGTCGTACGCGTTCAGCCGCGCCTCCTGCGCCCGCCAATCGAACTCATCGCGCCAGTACTCCGCCAGCTCCCCCAGGTATCGCGGCGTGATCCCCCGCCCCCAATCCCCCTCGGTACCCGGCACCACGTGCGGGAGGCGGGCTGAAGTCAGTCGCTGCCGCAAGTCATCGAGCTCGCTCTGCGGGATGTCGATACGGAATGGCCGGACCTGTGTCGTGTTCGTCATGGGAGCTACTCTGTCGACCATTGCGGAAGATTTACTTCCGCAATTCGAAAATTCGGCCAGATCCCCACGCCCAAGGGGCAGCGTGTTGATGCGCATTTCTACATGTCTGCATGCCGACTTTCTTCCATGACGGCCCACGCCGCGCATGATCACGGCAGCCCACGCTATGAGCGGATGTCCGAAATCCCATCCGGTACTACGATCACGGTCGCACCAAATCGCTCCCCCACGCGCCAGGCAAGCCAAACGAAACCGTGTCGAACACCGCCCAGTGCCCGCCGACCGGCGGTGACCCGCGATGACCGCTCCGATCCCGCGGTGGCTCGGCGGTGTCGTGTTCACTCCCGGCCTGATGGCCTTCACCGGCGATATCGGTGATGCCGCGGCACATTCCCACGCCGCGGTGCAGGTACTGCTGGTCACCGGCGGCGAAGTCACCCTCACCGACGTCAGCGGAGCCGTCGGCCGTGCCGACCTCGCGATCATCCCGCCCGGCGTGCGCCATGAAGTCCGGGCGACGCCAGGGACCGCCGGATTTGTGGCGTACCTCGACCCCGCCAGTACGGCTGGACGCGCCGCCGTCGCCCGGCTGGCCGGGCGACCTGCCGATCGGGTGGACAGCTGGATCGCGGGAGCGGTCCCGAGCCGACCCAGCCGCCCGTCACCGGCCCCGGCGCTTCCGTTGCCTCGGCGGGCCACGCATCCGGTGGTGCTCGCCGCTATGAGGCTGGCCGATGCCAGCCCGGTCGGGCCACCCACTCTCGGAGAGTTGGCCCACCGGGTCGCGATGTCGCCCAGTCGCCTGTCGCACTTGTTCGCCGCCGAGGTCGGACTTCCCTATGCGTCGTGGCGGCGCTGGACGCGGCTGCACCGCGCCATCGATCAGGTCCGCGCGGGGCGTTCGCTGACCGAGGCCGCGCACGCCGCCGGGTTCGCCGACAGCGCGCACCTCACGCGAACCTGCCGTGACCTGTTCGGAATCACGCCCACCGACGCCTTGGTGGCCACCGGGTGGCGTGGGGCGCCGGGCTGAAACACCGGTCAGGTCAGCCGATTTCTTCAAGCACACGCCTGCCCTCTACGGCGAGGCTCGAGAACATGATCACGTTCATCCAACCGGCCGTCCGCTACGGCTACGCGCCCGTAATGCTGCTCGGCATCAACGGCCTGGGCGTCGCCCTGGCCGCGTCCGGCGCGAACAAGCTCTGGCTGCTCGTCCTGCTCATCGCCGCGATCGCGTTGTCGTTCGCCGCCGAACGCGTGCTGCCCTACGAATCGACCTGGAACGAGTCCCACGGGGATTCCGGTCGCGACACCGCGCATGTCTTCGTCAACGAAACACTCATCCTGGCCAGCGTGGCCACCATCCCCGTACTCGCCGCATTGCTACCGGGCGACGGAATCTGGCCTGCGACATTGCCTTTCGCCGTCCAGGTGCTGATCGCCATCCTGTTCGCCGATCTCGGTATCACCCTCACCCACTACGCCAGCCACAAGGTCGGTGTGCTGTGGCGCTTCCACGCCGTGCACCACAGCGTCAAACGCTTCTACGGCTTCAACGGCCTGATGAAACACCCGCTGCACCAGACGATCGAAATGACCGCAGGCGTCACCCCGCTGCTGCTGCTCGGCATTCCCGTGCCGGTCGCCGCATCGCTGTCCCTCGCCGTCGCCGTGCAGTTGCTGCTGCAGCATTCCAATGCCGACTACCGCGTCGGCCCGCTGAAGCACGTGCTGGCCCTCAACGAAGGCCACCGCTTCCACCACCTCAAATGGGCGGGCATCGGCGACGTCAACTTCGGACTGTTCACCCTGCTCTGGGACCACCTGTTGCGCACCCACAGCTACGATCCGGCGCGCCGCTTCAGCAGCGACGACCTCGGGATGGCCGCCAAACCCGACTACCCGGTCGCCTACCTCGCCCAGCTCGCCGAACCGTTCACCGCGCACGGCGGCTGCCAGTTCAGCACCGCCGACGTCCCAGCCATAGCAGTCCCTGCCCGATCCGCCGACCCCAGCCGATCGGGCTCCAGTCGTCAGACAGCTTGACCGCCACCGACTACGCCGGTCCCGCTCGGAAACCGGCTTCGCCGAAGCCTTGCTGGGCGGGACCGGCCGGGGTCTCCCATCCCAGGCATCTCCTGTTACAACAGCGTGGGCACAGCGCCCGATACCCCGTATCCGATCATTGGTGGAGAGGTGTCGCCTTTTCGCTTGTGCCCAGCGGGATTCGGGCAATGACCTGCCAGGAGTACGAGTGCTGCCGACGTTCGAGCAAGACCATCACTACCTCGGTGACAGTCACATCGGCCCGGTAGGCGGTTGTGCTCGGTCTTGCGACTGCCGCAGCGGAGTCCGCATCGGAAAGCTTCTCGGCATCGGGATAGGCGATCGTGACATGAGGATCGGACTGCGACGCCTTCACAGATGCTTCGGGATAGGCAGCCAACGTCGCTGATCGGATCGTGTTCTGAAGGTTTCGCACTCGCCAGGTAGGCGAGACGTCGAGCACTACGGCACCGCGAATGCTCCGCAGATGCTCGAATGAGATATCAAAGGGCGCCGCATCCCGACAGGCCAGTACTGCGGCGTTCCTGATCGGATCGAGTTGCTCCGGTGCGACTGAGCCAACGTAGGCGATCCTGTCCAATGTCAGGTGCAGGCTATCGGGAGGCGTTAGGTGGTAGTGCGGCAGGCTGATCGACGTTTGGCATTCCTTCACCAGCGCCAGCAGTTCCGGTGACTGCTCGAAGGTCAGGAACCAGTAGTAGCCGAGCACGCCGGAACGGCCCTCAACGTGTCGCACCTCCTGAGACCCTTCGCCGACCTTCACGCTACCCATGTTGTTCATCGGAACGGTTCATAGTCTCGAGAGCGTCGCTCACAGCCGCGAGTTGCGGCAGCTTCCCCCATCGGGCGGTAGCGTCACGAACGAATTCCGATGCCCGGCGTCTGACCTGCATCATCGGTTTGCCTGCCGAGATGTCGAGCGCGTCGATCATGAGTGCCGCAGCGTAGTCCAAATCGGCTGCCTTCGACAGCACGCGCGCACGGGCCAGGTCGATCATCACGAGAGCGCGACCCCACGGCGAATTGGAATCACTCACCTCCGGCAGCGCAATCCGAACATAGTGTTCAACGCTGTCCGGCATCATCAATGAGACATACGCGGTCGCCGCGTTCCCAGCCACCTGTGCCGGGCTGTAGCTGCCCAGCGACACGCTGGATGGAACTCCCGCCGGTGCGTGGTTACGCGACATGAGCTCGTAGGCTTTCTCGACGGCCCGATGGACACCGTCGGCGTCACCGAGCCTTCCCAGCGCCCGAGCGACGCCGTTGATCATCAGCCGCACACTCTGCGGTCCAGATTGCGCGTGGCTGAGACCATCTTGTGCCACTCGCACTGCCTCACCGTACCGCCCCGAGTAGTACTCACAGAAGCTTTGCATGCCGCGAGCCCAGGCCATAAGGTTCGGGTCCTGCGCGAAGTCGCCGAGTTGGAATGACTCCGAGCAATATGCGCGGGCCAAGCGGAAATCCCCGCGCCCGGCCGCGATGTAGCCGAGCAACCCCGATGTCTGGCTTGCGATTTCGAAGATCTGGCGCCGTTGATCAGGATGGTTGCACTCAGCGAGGAGCGCGTCGACCCACCGCCGTTGCCTTACAAGGCCCGGAATGAGGGAAGACGGATCGATTATCTCGTACTGGGCAATGCTCGCGAGCGTGTTGTGGTGAATCTGGTCAACGATTTCGGGGTTGATCGACCTGCTCAACCGATGAACGCGTCTGAGGACATCGACCAGGTCTTCGAATCCTGCTTGGCCGCCACCTCGCGGCAAATTCCCCGCGTCGGCAACTACGACATCCGCCGCGTCGGTATCGGACGGCAACCGAAGCCGACGTTCCTCTCTCCGCAGCACACGCTCGAAGCTGCACGAGCCATCGGTGGCGCCGTTCGTCGGCCCTGCCTGTGGGCGGCAACTCGCCGCTTCACCAGTGGCGATGGGGAACCGGGGCGGCTTTTCATGCCGCTTCCGCCATACCCCTTCCCCCTCCGCAACGATCTGCTCGAACCGTTCCCGATCCTCTGAGGTTGCCCGCTGCTGGTAGGTGGTATCGAGTATCGCTTGTGTACCCGACCGCGGCCTCACCGCGCTGAGCCCAGTCCGCCAGTTGGTGATCGTGGTGGTCTCCACCCCCAGCAGAGCTGCGAACTCGCGGACCGACTTGCGCATGGCCTCCTGCAGGGCAGCCGCTTCAAAGCCTGTCCATTCCCGCGCTCGCACCATCGCCCCACCTACGTTTTTACGCCTGACCTGGGCAAATACCTACGGTACGCACACACTACCCCACCGCCGCGCGGTTACGCCCGAAACCGCCTGCGCGCCAAGGTCGAAAGCGGTACCCGGCACCGGGCCGACGCCGTAACCCCGCACGGCGCATCAGCCCGCCAGAGTGGCGGGCCGGTGGCGAGAGCCCCCGGTGTCGGGTACCGCCTGAACCCCTGCTGCTCCGGATCGGAGAGAAGCGCTGCGCGATGCCCACCAGTTCCCTTGCCATGTACCAACTCGTCGCAATGTGCGATGAAGCCGCACATCAGGCGCCGAGCGTGCCGTTCACCATCTCGCAAGCACACACGGTGATGCGGTATCACGTGGCATGCCGGGCAAAACGCTGCCCGCGCAAAGCCGCCGCGCTCCAGACCCTGGTCGAGGCGGGCAGGGTGGTGCCGTCCACGACAAAGCCGCGGTGATCCAGATGACCGCGATCCGGCACATCCATATCGAATCCGGCCCGTTGATCCTGGACTACCAAGCCGGCGCGGAACAAGCCCAGCACATCGCCGACGCGCTGGCGGGCACACTCTCCGGTCTGGAGCTAACGGTCACCGTTGATGACGATGTGCGCGCCGATCTGCCACCGCTGCCATGCGCCGAGCTGTGGGACTGACCCTTTGGAGCACAAGACGTTCGTGCAGGCGGACGGCCTGCTGGCCGAGTTCATGTGCGAGGTCCACCTGATGGGACTGACCGTGGAACGCGCGCGGGAGCTGCGATGCATACACCGCCAGCACCCACCGGACGAGTGCGTGGTTCACCTCGAGGCCGCGTATCTGCTGCTGGTCGCGGATGACTTATGAGCGATGCCGTCGTCGTTCCTGTGCGTCTACCCGGAATATTGCGTCGAATAGCACATTGGGGTTCAGGAACATGGGTCCTACGGCGCCCGGCTGGCCCGCACGCCGATATCCCAGCCCGCCGCCACGCGTCGCGACGTGTGCGTGGCGGAAATTGTGGGCGGACGCTGATAGAACGTGAGTATGGCTGATCAGACCCGGTTTGCTCGGCTGGCGCTCGACCAAGTGGCGGCCGAGCTGGACCAGACCGCCTTTCGAGGTGGCTACCTCACCGCGGAGCGTATGCGGTTTCTTGCGACAAAGGTCCGCGAGGCGGGCCAGGTGTATGAGAAAGAAATGGAAGCGGGAAAGAACCCCGCAGCATTCATTTCACCGCCAGCCGGTGACGAATTGCAGTGCTAGACCGGATGAGCCGAGTGCTATAGCGAGGATGCCACCGAAGACCAAGGGGCGGTAGCCAGAGCTGCGTAGTCGTTGCCAGGTCAGCGTGGTTCCGATGGCGGCCAGGACCGCGGCGATCAGCCACGCGCTGACGTTACCGAGCGGGGCTGTCCAGGATGTCGGAACAAGCCCTGCGCCCGCGATCACGGAGGCGGCGAGGAACAGCACAACGAAGGGCGGAATGCTACGCCACAGTGGTGTATTCGTGGCGTCGGCATCGTGCCGCATTCCCAGATGCAATCCGATGCACATGGGCACGATTGCCAGACTGCGCACCAGTTTGACGATGACGGCGAAATGCGCCGCGGCGGAGCCGAAGGTTACGCCCGCGGCGAGCACCGAGGACGTGTCGTTGATGGCGGTACCCGCCCACAGCCCGAATGCCTCTTGGGATAGGCCGAGTAGGTGACCCAGGGACGGATAGACGAGAACGGCAACGAGATTGAAAACGAAGATGGTGCCGAGCGCATAGGCGACGCGATCGCGGTCGGGTTTGATGACCGCGGTGGCCGCGGCGATCGCGGAGGCTCCGCAGATGGTGGTGCCCACCGCCACCAGGATGGCCGATTCCCGATCGAGGGCGAGCAGCCGGCCGACGACGAGCGCGGCCAGCGCGCCGACGAGCAGGGTTCCGACCAGCACGATCGCGGTCCGACGGCCCACATCGACCACCGCCGCGACCGGCAGGGCGAGACCGAGCAGAACGATGGCCGTCCCGAGCAGGTGTCGCTGGGTCGCCGCGAGTCCGGGAGCGAAACGCTCGTCTCGAATTCGCCGTGCGAATACGCCGAACACCGCGCCGCCGAGCAATGCGAGCACAGGCGCGCCGACGACAGGCAGCACCGTACCCACGAGGGTTGCGACAGCGGCGAGGACCGCCGCGACGAAAAGACCGGGGCCGTACCGGCGAAGAGCTGTCATCTTCTAGACGATCGCGACCGGTGAACAGTCGCGGTAGCCGTCACGAGCGCAGCACCTCATAAGCCGCGCTGATGGGGTGAGGATGCCGCGGGATCGTCGGATGCGCATAATCTGCCCATGACGCTGCCGCCGGGGACACCTGATCTGGAGGTGCTCGATCTGCTCGTCTCCGTCGCGGAGCTGGGCAGTCTCGGCGCGGCCGCACGCAGGCACGGCATCAGCCAGCCCGCGGCGAGCATGCGGATCAGTGCCTTGGAGCGACGGCTCCGGTTACGGTTGCTGGATCGCGGTCCGACCGGTTCGGCGCTCACCGACACCGGACGCATCGTGGTGGGGCACGCACAGGGCGTGCTGGAGGCCGCGCGTGCCTTCGGCGCCGGGGTCGCCGCCTTGCACGCCGCTCAGATACCGCGCCTGCGGATCGCCGCCTCCAAGACTATCGCCGACCACCGGATACCTCAGTGGCTCACCGCCCTGCGCGCCTCGTGTCCGGATGTGGCGGTCTCCGTCGAAGTGGACAACACCCGGCATGTCGCGGAACTGGTTCGCAATGCCGAGGCCGACATCGGTTTCGTCGAGGGCCCGCACCCACCACCCGGCCTCGGCAGCCTGGTGCTCGGCGCGGACGAACTGGTCGTCGTGGTCGCGCCCGGGCATCCGTGGGCGCGCCGCCGCCGTCCGGTGACATTGCGTGAACTCGCCGTCACGCCGTTGCTGTGGCGCGAGCCGGGATCGGGAACCCGCGACACGGTGTGGGAGATCCTGGGTGCGGAATGCCAGCCTGCGCGACCCGCCGCCGAGCTTGGCTCGGCCGCGGCGATCGTCGCCTCGGCCCGCGCCGGTGCCGCGCCCGCGGTGCTGAGCCGGTTGATCGCGGCACCGGAGCTGGCCAGTGGAGCCCTCGCGGAGGTGCGGATGGCGGACTCCGTCGTGCTCACGAGGCAGTTCCGCGCGATCTGGCGCCGCCAGGCGCCCCCGTCGGGACCGGCGGAAATCCTTGCCCGGTACGCCGCCGGTGGCGCGGGCGCCTGGTGATACTCCCGTTGCGCAGAGCATTTCCGCAGGTAGAGGGGTTACGGAAAAATCGATAACTGGCGTAACCATTCGGTAATTGCGCGAAACGTCGCACGTAACGATCTGTTTCCAGCATTTGCCCCATGACAGCCAGGACGCACCAGGGCCACCCACCCGGGACCGGTAACCGGGATCTGGGGACCACGCGGCGCACGGCGCCGGCCCGCCGGATCAGGGACATCCTGCGGGCACGAATCCGCAGCGGTGTCTACGGCAACCGGCCGTTGCCATCAGAAGCACAGCTGGCCGCGGACTTCGGCACCAGCCGCAACATCGTGCGCGACGCACTGGCGCTGCTGCGCGACGAGGGCCTCGTGGACCGGGTTCCCGGTGCGGGCACCTTTGTCGTCGCGGACAAGGCGGTCCAGGGTCTCGATCGCCTCCGCGGCCTCGCCGAAACCTTCGAGACCGGCAGCGACCGGGTGGTGAACCGGGTCCTGCTCGCCGAGGTGGTGCCCGCGACGCCCATCGTCGCCGAACGGCTGGAACTGGAACCGGCCACACCGGTGGTTGTGCTGGAGCGCATCCGCTACCTGGACGGCGCACCGCTGTCGCTGGACGCCAGCTATCTCACCGCCGACGTCGGCGCGCCGCTGCTGCAACTCGATCTCACCGGCTGCGACGTATTCGGACTGCTGGAAGCCGAACTCGGACTGCCGCTGGGCTCCGCCGCCGTCTCGATCGAGGCGGTCGCCGCCGATCCGACCGTCGCGGGACTGCTCGAGGTGCGGCCGGGATCACCACTGCTGTTCCTGGAGCGCCTCACCTACACCGATTCCGGCAGGCCCATCGATCTCGAGTACGTCCGCTATCGCGGTGACCGTTTCTCGCTGTCGGGCCGCCTGCACCGCACACCGGTCACGCCGAACCGCGGCGCGGCCGGACCGAACGAAAGGGGCTGATCCGAGATGACCATGCCGATCCCACCGGTCGCACAGCGCCGGGAACTGAGTTGCGATGTGCTCGTCGTCGGCGGCGGCACCGCGGGAACGATGGCGGCGCTCACCGCGGCGCGGCACGGCGCGAACGTCCTGCTGCTGGAAAAGGCCCACGTCCGGCATTCGGGTGCGCTGGCGATGGGCATGGACGGGGTGAACAACGCCGTCGTGCCCGGCAAGGCGAGCCCGGAGGACTACGTCGCCGACATCACCGTCGCCAACGACGGAATCGTCAACCAGCGCACCGTGTATCAGACCGCGACCCGCGGTTTCGACATGGTGCAGCGGCTGGAGGGCTACGGGGTCAAGTTCGAGAAGGACGAGCACGGCGAGTACGCCGTCCGCAAGGTGCACCGGTCCGGCAGTTACGTGCTGCCGATGCCGGAGGGCCGGGATGTGAAAAAGGTGCTCTATCGCACACTGCGCGCCCGGGACGTCCGCGCGAAGGTGACGATCAGCAACCGGGTGATGCCGGTAAGGGTGCTCACGGTAGCGGGGCGCGCTGTCGGTGCGGTCGGGTTCGACACACGCACCGGGGAATTCGTCACGATCTCGGCGGGAGCGGTGATCTTGGCCACCGGCGCGTGCGGCCGCCTCGGCCTGCCCGCCAGCGGCTATCTCTACGGCACCTACGAGAACCCGACGAACGCGGGCGACGGCTACGCGATGGCCTACCACGCGGGCGCCGAGCTGTCGGGCATCGAATGTTTCCAGATAAACCCGCTGATCAAGGATTACAACGGCCCGGCGTGCGCGTATGTCGCCAATCCCTTCGGCGGCTATCAGGTCAACGCCGAGGGCAACCGCTTCGTCGACTGCGACTATTGGTCCGGCCAGATGATGGCGGAGGTCAAGCGGGAGCTCGACAGCGCGCGCGGACCGATCTACCTCAAGCTCAGCCACCTGCCCGATGCCACCATCCGGCAGATCGAGGGCATCCTGCACACCACCGAGCGGCCGACCCGCGGCACGTTCCACGCCGGTCGCGGCACCGATTACCGCACCAGCGACATCGAGATGCACATCTCCGAGATCGGTTTGTGCAGTGGGCATTCCGCCTCCGGCGTGTGGGTCGACGAGCATGCCGCGACGACCGTGCCCGGCCTGTACGCCGCCGGTGACATGGCGCTGGTGCCACACAACTACATGATCGGGGCCTTCGTCTACGGCGATATCGCGGGCGAGAACGCCAGTGGATACGCACGCGGCGCGGCGCGGCCCGCGCTCCCGGAGGATCAGATCGAAGCCGCGCACGCGCTGATCTACCGTCCGCTGAGCAATCCGGATGGACCACCGCAGCAGCAAGTCGAGTACAAGCTGCGCCGGTTCGTGAACGACTATCTCCAGCCACCCAAATCGCAGAGCTATCTGACCCTCGGACTGGAGGCGTTCGACCGGATGCACGACGACATCGCGCAGATGGGCGGCCACACCCCGCATGAACTCATGCGCTGTGCGGAGGTGACGTTCATCCGGGATTGCGCGGAGATGGCCGCCCGGGCGTCACTGCGGCGCACCGAAAGCCGCTGGGGGCTCTATCACCAGCGCGCCGACCGGCCGGAACGCGACGACGCCGAGTGGTTCTGCCACCTCAATCTGTTCCGCGGGGAGACCGGCGACATGCAGTTCCGGACGCGGCCGGTGGCGCCGTACATCGTCCCGGTGCCCGGATTCGTCCGGCCCGACGGTGTCGCGGACGTCGCCGCGCCGGAACTGGTCGGCGCGTGGGGTGCGCGGTGAGCGCGCGACTGCTCGAGCTGATGGATCTGGCCGAGGAATGTCCCGAGCTCGACGAACTGCGCCCCTTCCTCACCGACGCCGATCCCGAAGTGCGCCGAACGGCCCTGTCGGTGCTCAGTGAGACCACCGAGGAGTGGACCGAGTCCGCTCCGCTGATCGCCGCCGGACTGGCCGATCCGGACATGACCGTGCGGCATGCCGCGATCGGCTTGCTGACCGAACTGCTCGAGGTACTCGTCGCCGGACCCGAGTTCGACGCGGCACTGCGCGCCGGTGTGACCGCGGACGAGCCCGCGGTGCGGTCGGCCGCGATCGAAGCGCTGTGGCGGCATCGCCGCACCGACGCGGCCGAACTGTCGGGCTGGCTCGCCGACCCCGACGTCGAGGTGCGCCGGACCGTCGTGAGCGGCTTGACCTCGGTCGACGCGCTCGACGAGCTGGCCGCCGCGGCGGCGGATCCGGACCCGCTGGTCCGGATCGCGGCGGCGAAAGGCGTTGCGGCAGTCGGTGATCCACGGGGTGCTGCGACATTGATCGATTTGGCGGGCGACCCCGACCCCCTGGTCCGTGCGGCCGCCCTGACCGGTCTGGCGCAGACCGGCTGCGGCGACAGCGCGGCCTCCGTCGCCGCGGCGGCGATCACCGACCCGGCCTGGCAGGTACGCCAGGGCGCGGCGATCGCGCTGTCGGCCGCCGACCCCGAATCCGCCGCGCCGCATCTCATCGCCGCGGTCACCGACGACAACCTCGATGTCCGCAAGGCCGCCGTTCGCGCCCTCGCCGAACGGATCGCCGAATACCCCGAGGTCACCGCCGCCCTCCAGACCGCACTGGAAGACCCGGACGCCGATGTCCGCGCCTTCGCCCGCATCGGCATAGCCAATTCTCGGAAGGAACACTGATGGCCCAGGTCAACACCCGAATCGACGTGCCGGTCACGGTCGACGAGCAGAAATGCATCGACGGCTGCACGCTGTGCGTCGACATGTGCCCGCTGGACTCGCTCGCGATCCACCCGGACACCGGCAAGGCGTACATGCACGTGGACGAATGCTGGTACTGCGGACCGTGCGCGGCGCGCTGCCCGGTCGGGGCCGTGACCGTCAACATCCCGTATCTGCTGCGCTGATCGCCGGACGGAGAGCAACGAGATGAGGACAGCACGCATGACCGCACGGCGCACCGCGACACTGATTCTGGCGATCGCCACCGCCGCGACCCTGGTCTCGGGCTGCGGCTCGGCCGACGACGGCAACACCGTCACCGTGAACATCGGCTACCAATCCAAGACCATCAACACCGTTACTGCGGGCACGCTGCTACGTGATCGCGGCACGTTCGAGGCGAAGCTCGCCGAACTCGGCAAGGCCAAAGGCGTCAGCTACCGGGTCGAATGGAAGGACTTCGCGTCCGGGCCACCGCTGACCGCGCAGATGCTGGCCGGGCAGGTGGACATCGGATCGATGGGCGATGCGCCCATCCTGGTGAACGGGTCGAAGACTCGTGAGCACGCGGATGTGAAATCCGAACTGATCGCGGTCACCGGCTACAACTTGCGCGGCTCGCTGAATCAGATTGTCGTGCCCCGGAATTCCCCGGCCGCGACCTTGAGCGACCTGCGTGGCAAGGTCGTCTCGACCAGCGTCGGCTCCGCCGCGCACGGCATGCTGGTCACCGGGCTGTCCGCCGCCGGGATGGAGATCCAAGACGTGCAACTGCTCGGCCAGGACCCGCCGGTCGGCGCGTCGGCGTTGCAGGGTGACCAGGCGGCGGCGCTGGCCCAGTTCGTGCCGTGGCCGCAGAAGCTCGTCTTCGACGGCAAAGCGCGGTTGCTCTACGACGGTGGCAGCGCAGGCATCCCGACCTTCCACGCCGTCGTCGCGAACGAACGATTCGGCGAGCGCAATCCCGACATCGTCACCGCGTTCCTCGCCGCGCAGCGCGAGACCACCGACTACATCAACAAGCATCCACTGGCCGCAGCCCAGCGCGTCGCCGAACTCACGGGCATTCCGGCGGAGGTCGTCTACCTCTACAACGGCCCCAACGGGTTGGTGAGTTTCGACCAGACCGTCAAACAGCCTCTGGTCGACGCCCTCGCGAAACTGCTGCCTTTTCTCAAGGGGCTCGGCGCTGTCGCCGACCTGAACCTCGGCGAGTTCATCGACGACAAGTACGTGCGCGCACTCTACGGCGGCGACTACGAGGCGCAGCGTGCGAGCACCACCTCGCCGAGTCCGCTGACCGGCACCGATGCGGTGTGCGGCGGCGTGGTGAGCAACCCGGCCACCGCGTCCGAGGTGTGGTTCGCCGGACAGGACAGCACGATGGCGAGCCGGACGCCGACCTGCCTGCTGCGCCAGATCGCCCAGCAGGGAGGTGAAGTCCGGATGGCCTACGTGCCCGACACCGTGACCGGCACGCGCATCTTCGCCACTGCTGCCACATGGGTGAGCGATCCGGCCGCCGGGCCGGACGATCGGATGCTGCCCTTCGCCGTCGAGGCGGACGCGAAAGCTTATGCGGGCAGTCATCCCGGCAGCTCGATTCTCGACTACGCCGCAGCGTTGCAGGCACGCTAGCCCTTACCCGATCGAGATCAGGAGACTCGACATGACGGTATCCGCGGAACCGATTCCCGTAATCCAGACAACGATTCCCGCATCCGGAGCAACCGAGCGGACCGACGCGCGTCCGGTGCGGGTGCGCCTACCGCGCCGAGTGCGCGCCGCACTGCTGACCGCGGCGCCGCTGGCGGCCCTGGTACTGCTCTGGTACCTGCTCACCGCCAATCAGGTGGTGTTCTGGCTGCGATTCGACAAGATCCCGACCCCCGCGGAGGTGCTCGAATCCTTCCGCACGCAACTCGCCACCGCCGCCTACTACGGCAACATCCTGTCTAGCACGCGGCGCATCATGGTCGGGTTCGGGCTCGCCACCGTCAGCGGCGTGCTGGTCGGCATGGCCATCGGCCGGTCGAGGCTGGTCAGCGCCCTGGTGCGCCCGGTACTCGAGGTCTTCCGGCCGATTCCGGCGATCGCGTTGGTGCCCTTGGCGATTCTGCTGTTCCCGACCGGCGAGCAGGGCATCGTGTTCATCACGTTCTTCGCGGCGTTCTTCCCGGTGGCGGTCAGCACGATCCACGCGATGCACGCGCTGCCGAAAGTCTGGGAAGAGGCGGCCCGCACGCTCGGCGCACGCCGCTGGGAAATTCTGTTCCGGATCGCGCTGCCCGGTGCGCTGCCCGGCATCTTCTCCGGATTGTCCGTGGCCATGGGTGTGGCCTGGATCTGCGTGATCAGTGCCGAGATGATCTCCGGACAGTTCGGCATCGGCTACTTCACCTGGCAGTCCTACGGGCTGCTCGACTACGCGAGCGTTGTGGTCGGCATGCTGTCGATCGGCCTGCTCGGCTGGGCGACAGCATGGCTGGTCGAGCTGACGGGTCGCCGGGTCAACCGCTGGCTGCCGAGGGCCGTCCGATGAGCGCCGGGGCCGCCGTGCGAATGCACGGACTGCGGATCGCCTACGGCGACAGCATCGCGGCGGAGGTCGACCTGGAGATCGATCCCGGCGAGATCGTGGTCCTGCTCGGGCCTTCCGGATGCGGCAAGTCGACGATTCTGCGCGCGATGGCGGGTCTGCTCGACCCCGTGGCCGGAACCGCAGAGGTGGATGAGCAGGACGTCGGCGCCGCCGGGGTGCAGTGCGCGATGGTGTTCCAGGAGGACGCGTTGCTGCCGTGGCGCACCGCGCGCAAAAACGTGGAGTTCGCGTTGCGGCTGCGTGGGGTGCCGCGCAGGACTCGACGCGACGAGGCGCTCGCGCTGCTGGATCAGGTGGGCCTGAACGGGTTCGGCGATCACCTTCCTGGCGCGCTGTCCGGCGGAATGCGGCAGCGGGTGCAGCTGGCGCGTACCTTGGCCGCGCAACCGCGCGTGCTGTTGATGGACGAGCCGTTCGGCGCGCTGGACGCGCAGACCCGCGCCGATATGCAACGCCTGCTGATCTCGGTGTGGCAGCAGAACAAGACCACCATCCTGTTCGTCACCCACGACGTCGACGAGGCGCTGCTGCTGGCCGACCGGATCGTGCTGCTGACACCACGCCCGGCACGCATCCAGCGCGTCATCGCGATCGACAATCCGCGGGCGCCGGGCGCGCGGTTCGAACCCGAATTCGCCCGCAGGCGATACGAGATCCTGGCCGCCCTCGGCGAGACGGACGAGACCGACGAGCCCGTCGGCGTGGCCGCCGCGGCGAGCGCGGACAAGTGAGGAGCACACCATGACCTTCGTCATCGGCGCGCCTTGCGTCGACATCATGGACCGGGCCTGTGTGGAGGAGTGCCCGGTGGACTGCATCTATGTCGGTGGCCGGATGGCCTACATCCACCCCGCCGAATGCGTGGACTGCGGCGCGTGCGAGCCGGTGTGCCCGGTGGAGGCGATCTACCTGGACGCCGACGTGCCCGCCGACCAGCGGCAGTTCGTCACGGAGAATGCCCGGTTCTTCGCCGAACCGCTGCCGGGCCGCACCGAAGCCCTGGGATCTCCCGGCAGCGCGGCCAAAGCCGGTGAGCTGGGCGTGGACACCCCCTTCGTGCAGGCGCTGGCGAAATGACCGGTGCGAGAGGTCCACTGCGCGTGGCGATCGTGGGCGCCGGACCGGCCGGGATCTACGCCGCCGACGCGTTGATGAAGGCGTTGCCGGGTCGCTGCGCGGGCTCCGCTCCTGG
>NZ_BDBA01000163.1 GCF_001612745.1 Nocardia amamiensis NBRC 102102
GTTCGGCGGCCGCGGTGTCCACCGCACCCAATGCCCTGCGCACCGCGCGGACATCGGCGTCGCGCTCCTCGGCGTGGCCCCGCACGGCCGTGGTGAGCTGTTCGGCCCGTGCCGTCTCGGGCATCGGCGTCCACGCGATGCCCGCCTCCTCGGCGGCGCCGCGCAGGTCGTCCTCGCCACGGGCGAGCGCGGCAGTGGCGGTTTCGACCGCGCTGCGCGCGCGTTCGGCCTCCGCGGCGCGCTGGTCCAAGGTCTGCTGCGCTTTGAGCGCCTTGTCGGCGTGCACGCCAGCCGAGGTCTCCAACCGCCGTACCGCGTCGGCCAGGTCTTCGAGTTGCTGCTTGCCCTCGTAAGCGCTGGAACGCCGCAGGTTTTCCCGATCGGCGAGGGCTTGCTCGTAGGCGCGGTCGGCGTCGTCGGCTCGGGTTTCGGCGGCGGCGCGTTCGGTTTCCCTGCGTTCCCGCAGCGCGGTCGCCGCGAACAGCGCGGTGCTCGCGTGCGTGACCGCGTCGAGCCGGGCCCGCACCTGGTCGACGTCCGCTTTCGCCTGAACCGCGAGGTATTTCCGATAGACCTCGACGAAAGCCCTGGTCGCGGTGTCGGCGTTGACCAGCCCCTCGAGGGTGCGGGCCACCTCCTCCATGTCGCTGAACGACCGGGCGGCGTCCAGGATCAGTTGCTCGTCGAGCGGGCGCAGGCCGTCGGTGAGCGCCTGGGACAGCCCGCGCGGATCCAGGTTCTTGGCCAGCTGCGGGCGGCGCAGCGTGAGGATCAGGTTGATCAGCTGGTCGTAGCGCTGTGCGCCGAGACCGAACATGCGCGCGTCGATGGCGTTGCGGTAGTCCATCGGCCGGTCGACGATCGAGTCGCTGCCGATCTGTTCGGCGAGTTGTTTGCGGGTGAACGGACGGTCGTCCGGGCCGATCAGCGAGAAGTCCACGCCGACGCGGCCGTCGGCCACGAAGTACCAGCGGGTCACCTTGTCCGATGACCGGGTCGCGCGCATGCCGATGCCGACCGTGACCACTTCCGGGTCGTCCCAGCGACCGCGTGCGAACTCCATCCAGACGTAGGAGTAGGCCGAGTCCTGCTTGCGGTAGAGCAGGTTCGACTTCATCGTGCGTTCCTCGCCGGCGAACGGGTTGAGCCGGCGCGGTTCGATCCGCCCGTCCAGCACGAACGGGAACAGCACCTCCAGCGCCTTGGTCTTGCCCGACCCGTTCGGCCCGCGCAGCACCAATCTGCCGTCGGCGAAACAGAATTCCTGGTCGCGGTAGTCCCAGAGGTTGACGATCCCGGCGCGGGTGGGAGTGAACCGCACTCCTGCGTGAATGAGCGACATCCGTCAGTTCCCTTCCGTCCCGGTGCCGCCGGGCCCGTAGGTGTCGGCCGCGGTGACGAACAGCTCCGCGGCCCGCTTGGTGCGTACCGTCACGACCGCGCCGCGGTAGCGGGCCAGAGCGGGGAGCACGAGCAGTCCCTCGCCGACCGCCTGCACCAGCCGCAGCCGTTCCAGCAGCGCCACCACCTCCGTGGTGAGACGCGGCACGTCGGCCTGCCACTGCGCGGCGAAGGTGGCGCCGTACCGGTCGGTCAGCGCCTGCATCGTCTCGCGCAGCCACGCCGGGTCGACAACTGGATAGGTGCTCGCCACCGGCTCGGCCTCGTGATCCGGCTCGCAATCCGGCGAACCGGTATCGGCCGGAAGCGAATCCGGCGAGTGCGGCTGGGCCAGCGGTGTGAACAGGGTGGATTCGGGGATGGCCGCGTCCAGTTGCCCGGCGAGCGCCCCATCCGGGTGCGGAGCGCCGCGGCGGCGCGGCAGCGGGTTGTCGATGTCCAGCACGCGGTCGGCGATCTCTCCCGCCAGCAGCAGGGCGACCTGGGCGAGCGTGCCGGTCCCGGGGAACCGCGTGTCCGACAGCCGTCCCGAAGTGTCGATCAGCGCGACACCTTCGGCGCGGCGCTCGGCACGCAGACCGGTGAACAGCTCCACATCCGCGACGATCCGGTCCTGCACGAGCACCGGACGTTCTTCGGGCGCGAGATCATCGATGTAGACCACCGGTCGTTCGACCAGCGCCCTGCGCACCCGGCGGGCGATCTCGGCGGTGCTCGGGACGTGCGCGGAAACCCCGGTGGCGGTGGCCTCCTCGGCGAACAACCCGCGCACACTGTGCAGATGCTGCAACGCCCGCGGCGGCCGGAACAGCGCGAAGACCACCGGCCGGTCGATGTCGTAGAGCGCTTCACCCGCCTCCGGATCGCTGGCCCAACCGCCCGCGTCGCCGTCGGCCAAGGTGAGCGCCCCGCGCATGGTCAGCCAGCCGACCGCGTCGACGAACGCGTCCCGATCGGACGCCCGGTCCGTGGCCAGCTCGAGACCGTCCACCCGGCCCGCGTAGGCGGCGACCTGATCGGCCAGCTCCGACAGCGTGACCTGATCGCCCGCGCGCCCGAGCGCGGCGAGCGCCAAGGCGAGATAGGCATAGCGGCGCCGGTCGAACACACGCTCGGCAGGCGTGCGGGCCGGCCTGCTCGCGTCCAGACGGTCCAGCACGGGGAACACCCGCGCCGTGGTCTCGGTGACTTCCAGCCGGTAGCCGAACAATTCGGCGAGGTCCTCACGGAGTTCGGTGGCCCAGCGGCGGATCAGGGGCAGCGCGATCCGATCCGGATAGGTGCGGGTCACCAGATGATTGGCCAGGATGACGCGGGCGGCGCGCTGATAGTTGTCCAGCGCGAGGGTGTCGACGGCGCGTCCGTGCATCAGCCACGCTCCCCGGAAGTGCGCGGGCGCGTCTTGGTGGTCTGCTCGATCTTCAGTGCCCGGTTGTTCAGGTGCAGCAGCCCGCGCGTGGTGCGCACGACGGTCGGGCCGTCGTGCTCGGACACCGTCAGCGTGACCCCGCTGTCCGAACCGGTGGTGCCCGCCACCCGGCCGCGCACCGGAACCCAGGCGGTGGACGCGGCGTCCAGCAGGCGCAGCAGCACTTCGGTTTCCCGTTCGTCCAGGACCCGCTCGTGCACGTCGCCGGAGGCCAGCGACCGGGCAGCCTCGGCGCGCGACCGCTGCGCGTCCAACTGGGCCTCGCGCAGCCGCCGGATCCCGGCGTCGTTGCGGTGGATTCGCGCGGGCGCGCCCGCGGACGGGGGCCGCCCGGTCTCGGCGAGCGTGCGCGAAATCTCCAATGGGGGTGCGTCCCACCAGGACCGGACCGCCGGAATCAGGTCGGCGTCCGGGTGCTCCATCGCCAGATGCCGCGGCTTGCCGAGGCCGAATACCGCGTCGAACAGCGCGTGGGCGCTGTCCGCGCTCGGTGCCGCGGTGAACCAGGCGGCCAGATGCCGCAGCGCCGATTCCCGGCTCACCCCACCGCGCCGCGTCTCGGTGACCCGCCGCAGCAGTGAGAGCACCGCGGCGATGGCGCTCATCGTTGCCTCGCGCAGCCGCTCGGCTTCCGTCGCCCCCGCAGACTCGCCGCTGCCGGACGCGACGAACCAGGTGCGCAGTCCGTCCCATCTGGCCTGCCAATCCGACCGGCGTTCGGCGATGCTCAGCAGCACCCGCTCGTCACAGCGCGCCGCACGAGCGATCAGCTCCTCGACGCCGGTCTCCTCGATCTCCGCGATGGCCGCCGCCAGTCTCGGGGTGAATCGGGCCAAGTCGAGGCTGAACTCCCGCATGTGCGCCAGCAGCGCGTCTTTGTGCGCGAGAAACGACTCCGGGGTGATCTCGGTGGTCCGGACCATATCCCCGAGTCCGAGATAGAAGTGCGCGGCGCGGGCGGCCAGCTCCGACAGCGCGGCGTCGAGGCGACGCAAGGTGCGGTAGACCCGCTCGGCGTCGCCTGACCGGTTCGCCTGGGCCAGCGCGTGCAGATCGGCCAGCAGCTCCGGCAGCACCAGACGCGAGAGCGAGGCCTCGTCGAGGCGGGCGCTGAGCACACCGGCGACCGCCCGGTAGGCCTGAAATCCCGCCTGCGAGAACTGGTAGACGTAGTGCCGGTTGCGATACTCGGCCAGGGTCGCGGCGCGGGTTCCGTCGTAGCTGCGCTCCAGCACGCCCCATTGGTGGAGCTGGTCGAGTAGGGGGCCGATCTCGGCGGCGGTCAGGCGTGCCGCCGTCGGGCGTCCGGCGGCCGGGGAATGATCCGGCGCAGGTGTTTCGGACTCCACGCTGCGCGAATCGTCCGGACTGTTTCGCCACTGCTCGGGATCGACTCCCGCCCGATTCGCGACCGGTTGGTTCGTATCGTCCAGATCGGGTGTGCGCAGCATGCTTCCGTTGCGCTCGATCCACTCCGCGACGTCGTCCGCGTGCAGCAACACCACGTAGGCCGCCCGCGCGCTGTCGAAGGCGCGCAGCACCCGCAGGTAGTCCGCGCGGCGCTCGGCGGTCGCGAAGGAGAACAGCCGCAGCCGCTCGTCCCAGCGGTCGCCGGCGCAGCCGTCATCGGAGTCGGTCACCGGGAACAGCGTAGTAGCGGGCTGGTCGCCGCCTGCACGACGTTCCGGTGTTCGGCGTGGACGCGTCCGGTTCGTCACCGTTCGCCGAAGCTGCGGGCCAGGTCGGCTCACTCGACGGACAGCGAGCGCAGCTGGTCCAGATACGCGCGGGTGCGCGGATCGCCGGGATAGCGCTCGATGATCTCGCGCGCGACTTCGCCCGCGATCCACATCAGCGACGGCAGCGAACGCCGCCTGCCCGCGAACGCGCGCATGCCCTCGGCCACCGCCGTCTCCAGATCACGCTCGCGGACCGCGACCACGGCCAGCGTCAGGTGCGCCTCGGCGATCCGCATCGGGTTGCGCACCGTGCCGTCGGGGCGGGTCGCGTTCCGGATCACTTCGCGGGCGTAGGATTCGGCGAGCCGATCCTCGCCCGCCACCCGGCAGCAGTCCATCGCGTAGAAGTCGAACTTGTGCGCGTCGATGACGAAATGGTTGTCCAGATTCGCCGGATGTTCGAGTCGCTCCAAGATTGCCCGACCCTCCGCGAGCGCGGACTCCACCTCGCGTGGATTGCCCAGCCTGGCCCAGGCTTTGGCGCACTGGGCGGCCAGTTGCACGCCGACGCGCAGGTCCTGGCTCACTTCCAGCGTCGGCCGCACCGTCTCGATCACGCCACGGTAGTTGCCCTGGGTGAGCGCGAACCACGCGGTCATTTCCGCTGCCCACGCGGTGATCTCGGCGTTCTCGGCCTCCTGCCCCAGCGAGTGGGCGGCCCGGCGGGTGGCCTCGGCGGCGGTGCGCCGGCCCAGGTCGTAGTCGACGCATCCGACCAGCAGCGCGACCCATCCGGCGAGGACGAGGATTTCGCGGTGCTGGGCCAGGGTCAGGCGACCGTCCAGCAACGAGGTGATCCTGCGCAGCCACGCGGTGCCCTCGGTGTGCAGGTCGTGCGGGTCGGCGTAGGAGTACTCGCAGCACAGGCGCTCGGCGGTGATCCGGACAGCCTCCAGCGTCACCGGGGACACGTCCGAGATGCGAATTCTGGCGAGGAACTCGAGCGTGTCCATGCCGGTCGCGGAGAGCAATTCGTCGTCCCGGTTCGGTCTGGCCTTGGGAAAGAACGCCGCGGTCACCGTGTCGAAGGTGGCGGCGATGATGGGGGCGTAGAAATCGTCCGGGCGTGATTCGCCCGATTCCCAACGGCGCCAGTTGCGTAGGAGGGTGCTGTCCGTGGGCAGGTTGTGGGATGACTTCCCGCGCATCACGCGAACCGCGTCGGCTTGCGACCACCCCCTCGCGTCACGCTCGGAACGCATCCGGACTGCCCAGACGGGTCGATCGTCAGTAGCGGCCACGTCTGTAGTATCGCACCAGTTAACGTTTGGTGTCCCCGATAGGGCAGACAGATGTCATCGGGTTGACAGCTCGATTCGCGGCGCGGCATGGTGCATGCTCGTTATCGACGCGGAGAGTTTGCCAGGCATCTCTACCAGAGCAACTGCAAGTACATCTGCTCTTGCATGAAGCGCAGTAACCCCGTAGAACGGGTGGATCCACTTCAGAGAACAGCGATCCCAATCCAACGGAGGTTCGGGTGGAAGCGTTGATCTATGGATACTTGCGTGACGATCTGGCCGATGGCCACAGCAAAGAGCTGGAGGCGGCGATGAGCAGCCTCGCTCGCGAAGAAGGGCTCTGCTTCGCCGCAACGTTCCATGAATCGACCGGGGGTGACGGGACGGCTTTGGCGGAGCTCACCGCGGAACTCAAGCGTGCCGACGCGCACCACGTGGTGGTTCCCTCACTCGATCACTTTGCCGGCCAAACCATTCCGCGCGACATCCTGATCGCGAAACTCGCTCAGGAGGCGGCGGCTCGGGTCTGGACCGTGGAGAGCTGACGGCTCGACCGGATTGCCCGGAATCTCCTGGATCCCCAGCGTCGCAGTATCGCCACCATTTTGGCCGCGGCAACACCCGCTGCGAGAGATGCCAGCAGCGCCACGAGGTGGTGCCGGCCGAACAGTGGATACACCTGCCAGTGCAGCAGATAGGCGAACAGCGAGCTATCGGCCAGCACGGCTGCGCAAACGGCGACGATCGCGGGAACCCGGATCGCGGCCAACCACACCAACGCGAGCAAACCCGCCATGACCAGCCTTTCCCGATCGGTAACGCCGAAATAGCCGGGTACGGTGACCAGTACGACGGCACTGACCGCGACCCGCTGGCACGTCGATCCGGCCTTCGCCGCCGCCCAGCCGAGCGCGAAGAGCCACACCGCCAGCGGTGAGAACGGAACGTCCTTCGCTGGATACAGACCGAACGCCTGGTATCGGAACACGAGACTCACCGCGACGAGCGCCATCGCGAACCAGAACGGATCGGCCCGTTGCAGGCGGTCCACCCAGGGGATCCGGATCAGTAGCGCGGCGGCGAGCATGAAGTAGACGAGCACCTCGAGAAACCACAGGTGCCCGGCGGTCGGGCTGCCGCGGGGGCCGAGAATCTTGTTCAGCAGCAGCACGTTCTGCCAGCCGTAGTAATCACCACACATCAGGGTGAGCGCCACCCAGGCCGCGGTCGGGACCGCGATCGAGGCCACGGTGCGCAGCGTGTGACGCAGCCGCTCCGCACGTGGTGCCGCGGTCACCGCGAAACGCGCGAAGTTGAATCCCGCGACGCCGAGCAGCACGTGTGCCGCACCCCACAGCACGAACACGCCTGCGTGCGATCCCACGATCAGCACGATGCCGATGGCGCGCAGCAGCGTTCCGGTGTCCAGTGCATGTCCGAAGCGCCTGCTTTTCTCCGGAAGCCGTTCCAGGTCCGCGACGGAGGTGTTCGGCCAGTCGGTGGGCAGGTGGCCGAGCATGCGCTCCAGCCGCGCCGCGGTGGCCACGTAGGTCAGCGAGTTGCCGCCGAGATCGACGAACGTGCGGTCCGGCCGGATCCGCGCCGGGTCGATGCCGAGGGTCGCGGCGTACAGGGCTCGCACGTCATGCACCTGCGGCGTGGGTTCGGCCAGTCCTCGGATAGCCGGGTAGTCGGGTTTGCCGCTGGGTAGCCGCGGGATCCGCTCGACCGGAAGGAACCGGACCGCCGCGGCGGGCAACCCGGCCAGTCGGGCCGCGATCTCGGTGGGATCCGACCGGGGGCTCTCGACCGCAACGATCAAGTGCGCGTCGTCATCGGTGCAGCACGACGCGAATCCGGCGTCGCCGAGCCCGTATTCGAGACGCTCCAGATCGATGCGGAGGCCGTAGATCTTGGCGAACCGGCTGCGTCTGCCGACCACCTGATAGAGCCCTTCCGGGGTGCGGCGGGCCAGGTCACCGGTGCGCAGCGCACTGATCGTGCGGCCGAGGGCGAGCTCCTCGGCGGATCGGGCGTAACCCATCATCACGTTGGGGCCGTGATAGACCAGCTCACTCGGTCCCTCGGCGTCTTCCTCGATCGGTTCGAGAGTGAATTCGCCGCCGGGAATCGGGATTCCGATGCAGTCGGGTTGCTCGGTCGCCAGATGAGCGGGCAGATAGGCCATCCGAGCGGTCGCCTCGGTCTGGCCGTACATGACCACGAAATCCCAGCCGGATCGCCCGCCGAGCGCGGCGTACTCGCGGACCCGATCCGGCGCGAGCCTGCCGCCCGCCTGGGTGACATAGCGCAGGTGCGGCAACGCCATGCGGGGGAAGCCGATGCGGTCGAGCAGGTCGATGGTGTAGGGGACGGCGGCGAACGACGTTGCGCGGCAGTCCCGGAAAGCGTGCCAGAACTGGACGTCCAATACCGACCGGTCGCTGAGGAGCAAGCTCGCACCGCGTAACAGATGACTGTGCACCACCGAGAGCCCGTAGCAGTAGTACATCGGCAGCGTGGTGGCCGCACAGTCGTCCGGGCCGATCGCCAGGTACTCGGCGATCGCAGCGGCGTTGGCCCGCAGGTTCGTCGCCGAGAGCCGCACCAGCTTCGGCGACCCGGTGGAACCCGACGTGCTCAGCAGCAACGCGAGATCCGGGTGCAGGCGATGCGCGGAGTTCTCCCGGACCACGTCGGCGCGGCCCGCCTCGATGACGACGTCCGGATCGTAGGCCGCCCGCAACTCCGCGGTGATCTCTCCGGTCAGCAGCACCACGCATCCGGCGCTGAGCGCGCCGAGATACGCCACGAGCGAGGCGAGATCGTTGCGCGCGGCGAGCGCGACGAGGCGGCGGGCCGGCCCGAGCTCGGTCGCGTAGTCCTCGACGAGCGCGGCGAGCCGAGCGTAGGTGACCCGCTGCGTCGCTTGCGGCATCGGCTCCGCCGCGGCGACGTTCGCCGCACCCGGGTCGGGGCAATGGACGGCGACCCGGTCGTCGAAACTGCGCAGATGCGCGACGATCGGGAGCACTTTCACCGGCGAGAGTGTAGGAGGCGGCCGCTTTCCGGTCCGACGGCGGCCCCCTGGCGAACTTCCGGTGAATCGGGCGCGCCCGCGCCGGCCGAGGCCGCCGCGGACCGGGCGGTCAGAGCCCGAAGCTGCCCGGACCCCGCCTACGCAGGTACTTTTCGAATTCCGCCGCGATGGCGTCGCCGTCGATCTTGGCCATCGCCTCGTTCACGTCGGCCGCGGCGTCGCCGCGCTCCTCCAGTGAACGCACGTATTCGCTGATCTCGTCGTCGCCCACGGTCATCTCGTTCACCGCGGTCTCCCAGTCCTCGGCCTGTTTGGGCAGCTCGCCCAGCGGGACCTCGATGTCGAGTACATCCTCGACCCGGTGCAGCAGCGCGATGGTCGCCTTCGGGTTCGGCGGCTGGGAGACGTAGTGCGGAACGGCGGCCCAGAACGACACCGCGGGCACCCCCGCCTTCACACACTGATCCTGCAGCACACCGGTGATCCCGGTCGGACCCTCGTAGCGGGTCTGCTCCAGGTTGAACCGCTCGGCCGCCTCCTTGCTGTAGGCCGAGCCGGTCACCGGCACCGGTCTGGTGTGCGGGGTGTCGGCCAGCAGCGCGCCCAGGATGACGACGGTCTGCACCCCGAGCTGTTCGATGAACTCCAGCAGGTCGCCGCAGAAGCTGCGCCAGCGCATGTTCGGCTCGATGCCGCGCAGCAGCACCACGTCACGATCGCTGCCCGGCGGCGAGCAGACCGACAGCATCGTCGACGGCCACTGGATTTCCCTGGTCACACCGTCCACCTGGCGTACCGCCGGCCGGTTGACCTGATAGTCGTAGTAGTCCTCGGAGTCGAGTTCGGCCAACGGCTCGGCATCCCAGATCAGTTCCAGATGCTCGACGGCGCCGCTGGCCGCGTCCCCGGCGTCGTTCCAGCCCTCGAAGGCGGCGACCAGTACTGGATCCCGCAACGTCGGCAGTTCCGGATCGGGAGTTTCACTGGCGTTCACTCGGTCAGCCTACGGCGTTCGTCGACATGGCGTGCCGTATGCCGGTGGGATCGGTGATGTGTTCCCCGCGGCTGGGACGGGGCAGGCGGCGGCACCGTGTCCGTGTGGTGCAGGACACCGAGCTTCGACGTGGTGGCCTGGTTTGTCCGGCCCGCCCACTACCCTGGAACCCATGTCTGCGTCCATCCCCGCCGAGTTCGACACCACGCTACTCGACACGCTGCGCCGTCGTGTCGTCATCGGTGACGGTGCGATGGCCACGATGCTGCAAGCCACCGATCTGACCCTGGACGATTTCCGCGGGCTGGAGGGCTGCAACGAGATCCTCAACGAAACCCGCCCCGACGTGCTGCGGATGATCCACCGCGCGTATTTCGAGGCGGGCGCCGACGCGGTCGAGACCAACACCTTCGGCTGCAATCTATCCAACCTCGCGGACTACGACATCGCCGACCGGATCCGCGACCTGTCCGAGCGCGGTACCAGGCTGGCGCGTGAGGTCGCCGACGAGATGGGCCCGTCCTCCGACGGTACGCCGCGGTATGTGCTCGGTTCGATGGGGCCGGGCACCAAGCTCCCGACGCTGGGCCATGCCCCGTACGCCGCGCTGCGCGACGCCTACGCCGAGGCCGCGCTGGGCATGCTCGACGGCGGCGCCGACGCCATCCTCATCGAGACCTGCCAGGACCTGCTGCAGGTGAAGGCGGCAGTGACCGGCAGCAGGCGGGCGATGGCACGGCTTGGCCGCCGGATCCCGATCATCACGCACGTCACGGTGGAGACCACCGGCACCATGCTGGTCGGCAGCGAGATCGGCGCCGCGCTCACGGCGCTGGAGCCGCTCGGCATCGACATGATCGGCCTGAACTGCGCCACCGGTCCGGACGAGATGAGCGAGCACCTGCGGCACTTGTCCCGGCACGCGCGAGTGCCGGTCTCGGTGATGCCGAACGCCGGACTCCCGGTGCTCGGCGCGAATGGCGCGGTGTACCCGCTCACCCCCGAGGAGTTGGCGGTCGCGCTGCGCGGGTTCGTCACGGAATTCGGGCTGGGGCTGGTCGGCGGCTGCTGCGGCACCACCCCCGAGCACATCCGTCAGGTCGCCGCCGCGCTGCGCGAGGTCGAGCCGACGCTGCCGCCGGTCGCCGAGCGCCGCGACCCGGTGCACGAGCCGAGTGTGGCCAGTATGTACACCGCGGTGCCGTTCGAGCAGGACGCCTCGATCCTGATGATCGGCGAGCGCACGAATGCCAACGGCTCCAAGGCATTCCGCGATGCCATGCTGGCAGGCGACTGGCAGAAGTGCCTGGACATCGCCAAGGACCAGACCCGCGACGGCGCGCACATGCTCGACCTGTGCGTCGACTACGTCGGCCGCGACGGCTCCCAGGACATGGCGGAGCTGGCCGGCCGCCTGGCCACCGCGTCCACGCTGCCGATCATGCTCGACTCGACCGAGACCCCGGTGCTGCAGGCCGGGCTGGAACATCTCGGCGGGCGCTGCGCGGTGAACTCGGTGAACTACGAGGACGGCGACGGCCCCGAGTCGCGCTTCCAGCAGACCATGCGGCTGGTCGCCGAGCACGGCGCCGCGGTGGTCGCGCTGACCATCGACGAGGAGGGCCAGGCCCGCACCGCCGCGAAGAAGGTGGAGATCGCCGAGCGGCTGATCGCCGACATCACCGGCAACTGGGGCCTGTCGGAGAGCGACATCATCATCGATACGCTCACCTTCACCCTCGGCACCGGCCAGGAGGAGTCGCGCCGCGACGGTATGGAGACCATCGAGGCCATCCGCGAGCTCAAGCGCCGCCACCCGGAGGTGCAGACCACGCTGGGGCTGTCCAACATCTCCTTCGGTCTCAACCCGGCGGCCCGGCAGGTGCTCAACTCGGTGTTCATGCACGAATGCGTCGAGGCCGGATTGGACTCCGCGATCGTGCACGCGTCGAAGATCCTGCCGATCAGCCGGATTCCGGACGAACAGCGCAAGGCCGCGCTGGATCTGGTGTACGACCGCCGCGCCGAGGGCTACGACCCGCTGCAGAAGCTGATGGAGCTGTTCGAGGGCGTGTCCACGTCGTCGTCGAAGGCCTCGCGGGCCGAGGAACTGGCCGCGCTGCCGCTGTTCGAGCGGCTGGAGCGGCGGATCGTCGACGGCGAGCGGGCGGGGATGGAGGCCGATCTGGACGCGGCCATGAGCGAGGTGCCGCCGCTGCGGATCATCAACGAGACGCTGCTGGCGGGGATGAAGACGGTCGGCGAGCTGTTCGGGTCCGGTCAGATGCAGCTGCCGTTCGTACTGCAGTCCGCCGAGGTGATGAAGGCCGCCGTCGCGTATCTGGAACCGCACATGGAGGCGACCGACGACAGCGGCAAAGGCCGCATCGTGCTGGCCACCGTCAAGGGCGACGTGCACGACATCGGCAAGAACCTGGTCGACATCATCCTGTCCAACAACGGCTACGAGGTGGTCAACCTCGGCATCAAGCAGCCGATCTCCACCATCCTCGACGCGGCGGTGGACAAGAAGGCCGACGTCATCGGCATGTCCGGTCTGCTGGTGAAGTCGACGGTGGTGATGAAGGAGAACCTCGAGGAGCTCAACGCCAAAGGCGTGGCCGGGCAGTTCCCGGTTCTGCTCGGCGGTGCGGCGCTCACCCGCTCATACGTGGAGAACGACCTCACCGAGGTCTACGAGGGCGACGTGCACTACGCGCGCGACGCGTTCGAGGGCCTGCGGCTGATGGGCGACATCATGACCCGCAAGCGCGGCGGCGGGCCAGACCCGGACAGCCCGGAGGCCATCGCCGAGCGGGAGCAGGCCGCCGAGCGCAAGGCCCGGCACGAGCGGTCCAAGCGGATCGCCGCGGAGCGCAGGGCGGCCGAAGTGCCCGTCGTGGTACCCGAGCGCTCCGACGTCGCGGCGGATCTGCCGGTGCCGGTGCCGCCGTTCTGGGGCACGCGCGTGGTGAAAGGGCTCGCGCTGCACGAGTACTCGGGCCTGCTCGACGAGCGGGCGCTGTTCCTCGGCCAGTGGGGCCTGCGCGGGCAGCGCGGCGGCGACGGCCCCAGCTACGAGGAACTGGTCGAGACGGAGGGCAGGCCCCGTCTGCGCGCGTGGCTGGACCGGCTGAGCACCGAGGGCGTGCTGCAGCACGCCGCGGTGGTGTACGGCTATTTCCCCGCGGTGTCCGATGGCGACGAGGTCATCGTGCTCACCGAACCGGATCCTGATGCGCCGGAACGGTATCGGTTCACCTTCCCGCGCCAGCAGCGCGACCGATTCCTCTGCATCGCCGACTTCATCCGGTCGCGGGCCCACGCCAAAGCGACCGGTCAGGTGGACGTTCTGCCGTTCCAGCTGGTCACCATGGGCCAGCCGATCGCCGACTTCGCCAACGAGCTGTTCGCGGGCGACAGCTACCGCGACTATCTCGAGGTGCACGGCATCGGCGTCCAGCTCACCGAGGCGCTCGCCGAATACTGGCACCGCCGCGTCCGCGAGGAACTCGTCCTCGAGGGCCACGCGGTCGCCGACTCCGACCCGGCCGACGTGCTGGAGTACTTCAAACTCGGCTACCGCGGCGCACGCTACTCCTTCGGCTACGGCGCCTGCCCCGACCTGGAAGACCGCGCCAAGCTGGTCGACCTGCTAGAGGCCGACCGCATCGGCGTCGTGCTGTCCGAAGAGCTGCAATTGCATCCGGAACAATCCACCGACGCGTTCGTCCTCCTGCATCCGGAGGCGAAGTACTTCAACGCCTGACGGGTTGTCGAAGGTATGCCCTGCCGCGCGCCGTTTCGGAGGACGAACGGAACGGCTGGGCGGCAGGCTCTTCGGAACAAGACAGCTCGCGCTCGTGTCCACTTTGCCCGGTTCCATTTGCTGAGCCGCGCCCTCGATGAAACGACCGATTGGTCTGCTATCGCGCGGGGGTGAATGCTTGAACGCCGGACCGCCGTGCCCATCGGCCGTCGCGTGTCCATCGCGAACTCGCTACTGAGTCAGGGACTTCGAGCGAATGCGGCGGCTGGTGTGATCGCCGTTCACTAAGCGGCGCCGCCCGTCCAAGCGCGGGCTGCGGCTGCGCCCCAAGGGCCTTTGCTACCTGGTCGGATGCCGTGCCCGGTGTCGATCGGCGCCCCCGGGCGGCGCGTCGCCGGCCGGGGGCGCGCGGTATTGACCTGGGCCATCGCCCATATCGGCGCGGGCAGGTGGATGTCTGTCGGGAGGATGTGCCATTGTCGAAGGCGTTGTAACTGCATCCGGAGCAGTCGGCGGATGCGTTCGCGTCTCTGCTCGGTGGTGCAAAAACACCTCGGCGCGTACGTGTTCCGGAGATTTCTCCGGGCTTGCGCGCTGAGTGCGGAACGGCTCGGCGCGTAAGTAGGAGAGGCACACCACGATGACGGCGGATCGATTGATCGCGGGACGATACCGGCTCACGGATCCGATCGGCACCGGCGCCATGGGTGTGGTCTGGCGAGCCACCGATGTGCGGCTGCAGCGCACCGTGGCGGTCAAACAGGTGCTGCTCGGTCCGGGACTGTCCGGGTCGGCGGCACTGGAGGCGAAACTGCGCGCCATGCGCGAGGGCAGGATCGCGGCGCGCCTGCATCATCCGAACGCCATCACCGTCTTCGACGTCGCCGAGGAAGACGGCCAGCCCTGGCTGGTCATGGAGTACCTGGACGCGCCGAGCCTGGCGGCCAAGCTGTCGGGCAACGGCACCCTGCCTCCGCTGGAGGTCGCCAAGATCGGCGCGCAGGCCGCGAGCGCTCTGGCCGCAGCCCACGACGCCGGCATCATGCACCGCGATGTCAAACCGGCCAACCTGCTGGTCGCCGACGACGGCACGGTGAAGATCACCGATTTCGGCATCTCCCGCGCGGTCGGCGACGTGACGGTCACGGCCACCGGCTTTCTCGCCGGGACGCCCGCCTACCTGTCGCCGGAGGTGGCGCGCGGCGAGAATCCCGAACCGGCCTCCGACGTCTTCGCGCTCGGTTCCACGCTGTACGCCGCGGTGCAGGGCAGCCCGCCGTTCGGCGAGGGCGACAACCCGCTCGCGCTGCTACACGCGGTGGCCAGGGCCGAGATCCCAACGCCGGAGTCCGCGGGCCCGCTCGGCCCGGTGCTGATGCGCCTGCTCGCACCGACCATCGATGCCCGGCCGACCATGCACGAGGCGAAGCAGGCGCTGGAAGCCGTTGCCGCCGGCCGTAATCCGGAACTGCCCGCGCCGGTGACCACGGTGATGCCGGCACCCGGTACGGCCGCGACGACGGTTCTGCCGCAACGGACCGCGACCGCGCCGACCGAGAACTCGAGCGACACCGGCGCCACCGCGGTGGTGCCCGCCGCGGTCATGGGCCCGCCCGCACCGCATCCGGTTGCCGCCCAGCGCCCTGCGATCCCGTCGCAAGGGCGCATGGCCGCGACCTTGCCGGGCGTTCTGGTCGGGTCCAACCGCAGCCGGATGCTCGCCATAGCTGCGGCAGCGGTAGTAGGCGTACTGATCCTGGCTGGAATCATCGCGACGGTGAGTGCAGGCGACGACGGAGACGGCGCCACACCGACATCGGCGGTTGTGCCTCCCGGTGTGGCCGCCGAGAATTCGCTGCCATCGGCCGATGCGGCCGCGCCGGGCCCGCAACAGGCCCCAGCGCAAACCCCCGCACCGGCTCCGGCACCTGGCACCACCGCGTCCACGTCCGGACCCGCATCCGCGTCCGGGCCGACGGCTACCTCCGCGGCCGCGCCGCCCCAACCCGCCCCTGCCACTACGCCCCCGGCGACCCCCACCCCCGGACCGAGCTCCGCTGCACCCACGCCGACTCCCTCGACCCAGACCACGACGCCGCCCGCCACGTCGACCACGCCCGGCCCGACCGCGACCGGAACGACCACGCAGTCCGGCCCGCCGACGCCGGACCGGATCGCCTCCTTCATCCAGGGCTACTACGGCATGCTGCCCGGCAACGTTTCCGGCGCCTGGTCTCAGCTGTCGCCCGGCTACCAGGCGCAGACCGGCTACGACTCGTATGTGAACTTCTGGGGCACGATTCGTGCGGTCCGCGTGGGCTCGGTCACGCAGAGCGGCGCGAATCGGGCAGTGGTCGCACTGACCTATACCCTGAAGAACGGCTCGACGACCTCGGAGAACCGATGGATCGAGGTCGCCGGGGACAGCGCCAAGCTGCAAATCGCCGCATCGGGCACCTGACAGAGGGGAAACACCGAACGTGACAGCGCCACTGACCGGAGTGCTCTGGGACATGGACGGCACGCTGCTCGATTCGGAAAAACTCTGGGACATCGCGGTGCGCGAATTGGCGCGCGAGCACGGCCACGAGATGACCGACGCGATCCGGCACGCGCTGATCGGCGCGTCCGGGCCGAACGCCCTGCGGATCATGTTCACCGGTCTGGGCATCGAGCCGACCCCGGCGTCGTTGCGGGCGGCGGGGGAGTATCTGGAGCGGCGGGTGACCGAGTTGATGACCGGCCCCATCCCCTGGCGGCCGGGTGCCAAGGACGCGCTGGCCATGGTTCGCGCGGCCGGACTGCGGAGCGCACTGGTGACCAATACCAAGCGGTCGCTCACGGAATTCGGGCTCGACACCCTCGGTCGCGACTTCTTCGATGTCTCGGTGTGCGGCGACGAGGTGGCGCACGGCAAGCCGGAGCCGGATGTCTACCTGCGCGCCGCCGAGCTACTCGGCCTGGATCCGAGCCACTGTGTCGCGGTGGAGGATTCGGGTACCGGTGCGCGCGCGGCGCAGGCCGCAGGCTGCGCGCTGATCGTGGTGCCGTGCGAGATTCCGGTGCCGCCTGCGCGCGGGAGGATATTTCGAGACTCGCTGGTCGGGCTGACGGTCGGCGACCTCGAAAATGCGCTGCGCGTGCGCGTTTGAATCGCTGCCGCAGCCGCCGGGCAACCAGACCCCTCTCGATTCACCAGAGTTACTGTGCCGCAACGGGAGTGCGCGCAGATCATACGTGTGACCGTGATCACCGGCAATCTCGCCGAATCTCGGGCGTGTCGGCGTGCGCTGCACCAAAATGACGCCATGGCAGCGTTGGGCGTACTCGACGAGATCGTAGATACCGCACGGTTTCCTCTGGCGGATCCGGACGGTCCCGGGCTGCGTGCCGTGGTGCGTCGAGCCCACGCGGACCTGGCCGACAGCGGTTGCACCGTGCTGCGCGGCTTCATCCGGCCCGAGCTGGCCGACACGCTGCGGGCGCAGGGAGACCAGATGGCCCCGCACGCGTACTACGAGGTGGAGCGGGTCAACGCGTACAACATTCCGCTGGATGCGGAGCTGCCGCAGGACCATCCGGGCCGGATCGTGCTGGAGCGCGGCAATGCCTTCGTGCCGCGCGACCGCATCCCCGCCGACGCGCTGATCCACCGGCTCTACACCGACGAGCTGTTCCAACGGTTCGTCGCCGAGTGCTTCGGCCTGCCCGAACTGCACGAATTCGCCGATCCCCTGGCGGGACTGTGCCTCAACGTCGTCGCGCCGGGCATGTCGCATCCCTGGCATTTCGACACCAACGAATTCACCGTCTCCATGCTGACCCAGCCGGCCGAGACCGGCGGCGTCTTCGAATACTGCCCCAACATCCGCACGCCCGAGGCGGAAAACCTCGATGACGTGCGGGCGGTGCTGACCGGCTCCGGTGAGCGTTTCGTCCAGCGGCTCGAACTGCGCCCGGGGGATCTGCAATTGTTCCGCGGTCGCTTCTCGTTGCACCGCGTCTCACCCGTCAGCGGTGCGCGCCAGCGCCATTCGGCCATCTTCGCCTACACCGATCGCCCTGGAATGGTCGGCACGGTGGAGCGTACGCGGCAGCTCTTCGGCCGTGTGTTACCCGACCACTTAGCCGCCGCGGCCGACGCTGTCCGGGGCGATCGACTGCTCGACTGAGCCGAACGGCTCGACTGACCGAGCTCGACCCGAGAGGACCGACAGTGCCAGTGCCGTTAGACACCACCGGGAAAGCGTCTTTCGACGACATCTACGACCGCCCCGATCCGCGCGCGTACTACGCGCGCATGTCCGATCTGGACTATCGCATTCCGGAACTGGCGAAGCCGGTCTTCCAACAGCAGATCCGGGAGTATCGCGCCTCCGCCAGGGTCAGCACGCCGACGGTGCTCGACATCGGCTGCTCCTACGGCGTGAACGCCGCGCTGCTGCGCCTCGACACGACCATGCAGGACTTGGCCGAGCACTACGCCGATGCCGACTCCGACCGGGCCGGTCTGATCCGGCGCGACCGAGACCGGGTGGCGACGGGCGCCGGACCGGCCGACCTCCGTTTCCTCGGCATGGATGCGGCCCGCCCGGCGCTCGAATACGCGCACGAGGCCGGGCTGGTGCACGACGTGGTGCACGCCGACCTGGAGTCCGGTGAGCCGACCGATGAGCAGCGCGCGCTGCTGGCCACCGCCGACCTGGTGGTCTCCACCGGCTGTGTCGGATACGTCACCGAAAAGACGCTGACGCGCGTGGCCACGGCACACCCGCGCAGGCGGCCGTGGATGGCACACTTTGTGTTGCGCATGTTCGACTTCGCTCCGATCGCGGCGGAACTCGCCGCGCTCGGCTACCGGACCGAACAGGCGCCGGGGCTGTACGAGCAGCGCAGGTTCGCCTCCGAGGCCGAGCAGTCGCGAGTGCTGAACACCCTGTCCGCCAATGGGATCGACACCACCGGCCGGGAAGCCCAGGGGTGGCTGTATGCCACTCTGTACGTGTCCAGGCCGCTGCCGAAACATCACGCCGACACCGAGGATCCGCATTGACCGAACGCACGTTCGCCGCCGACGATCAGCTACCCAGGGTGCCCCTGCCGACGCTGGAGGACAGCTGCGGCCGGTTCCTGCAGTGGTGTGAGCCGCTGCTGACCGCCGACGAACTCGCCGCCACTCGCGCCGCGGTCGAGGACCTGCTGCGCGCCGACGGGCCGGGCCGCGTCCTCCACGCGGCGCTCGCGGAGTACGACGCGACCCCCGGGGTGGGCAGCTGGCTGGATCTGTTCTGGCCGTCGCGGTATCTGGGCCGGCGGGACCGGATCGCGCTGAACGCGAACTTCTTCTTCCTGTTCCGGGACGACACGCCGCTGGCCACCTCCACGGCAGCGACCCAGGTGGATCGTGCGGCGGGCATCATCTCCGCCGCGGTCGACTACAAGCTGGCCCTCGACCAGGAGGCCGTCCCGCCGGTGACCCAGCGCGGGCAGCAGCTGTCGATGTGGCAGAACAAGTACCTGTTCTCCGAGACCAGGATTCCCGGCGCCGAGCAGGACTCGGTGCGCGTCCCCTACAGCGACGAGTGGCCGGGGCACTCGGACGCCCGGCACATCGTGGTGTTCGTCCGCGGCAGCATGTTCCGGATGGACGTGATCGGCCAGGACGGGGCGCCCTACTCGCCGGAGGATCTCGCCGACGGGCTGCGCGCGGTCCTGAAGGCGGGTGCGCGCCCGACCCGTGCCGACAGCGCCGTGGGGCATCTGACGACCAAGGCCCGCGCCGAATGGGCGGCGAGCAGGCAGGGGCTGCTGGCCGAGCCTGCGAACGTCGCGGCGCTGGACACCATCGAGACGGCGCTGTTCGCCATCTGTCTCGAGGACTTCGCTCCGCGCGACGAATTGCACGCCTGCGACCAGCTGCTGCACGGCGACAGCGCGAACCGGTGGTTCGACAAGTCGGTGTCGTTCATCGTCTTCGGCGACGGGCAGGCGGGCATCAATGTCGAGCACTGCGGGCTGGACGGCACCACCATCCTGTCGTTCGTGGACACCCTGCTGGAAACCCCGGTGGCCGAACACGTCACCCGCTCCGGCGCGCAGGCGCAAGGGCTGCCCCCGGTCGAGCCGATCGAGTTCGTCCTCGACGCGGCGCAGCGCGCCGATATCGCCGCGGCGGGCGCCGACTTCGCCGACTATGCCGCCGCGAACGCCAACCAGACGGTGTCCTTCCCGGATTTCGGCACCTCCCGCGCCAAACAGCTGGGCATCTCGCCGGACGCGTTCGCGCAGCTGAGCTACCAGCTCGCCCACCGGCGCAGTAAGGGACTCACCGGCGCGACCTACGAGTCCATCGCGACCAGGCAGTACCGCAACGGCCGCACCGAGGCCATGCGTGTGGTCACCCCGGAGATGGTCGCCTTCGTTGACACCATGCAGGACCCGTCCGCCGACACGGCGGCCAAGCTCGCCGCGGCACGCACGGCGGCGGCCGCGCACGTGGAGCGGGCCAAGCAGTGCCAGGCGGGGGACGCGCCCGAGCAGCACCTGTGGGAGCTGCAATGGGTCCAGCGTCGTCGCGGTGTGGAACTGGGCGTCACCGATCCGATCCCGCTCTACGACAGCCCAGGCTGGACCATCATGCGGGACGACTACCTGAGCACCAGCTCGGCACCGTCGGTGAACATCCGCTACTTCGGTTTCGGCTCCACCAGCTCCCGGTGCATCGGCGTCGCCTACGTCCTGCTGCCGGACCGCTGGAACATCTACCTCGCCACGCCGACGCCCGTCGCCGACCAGATGTACGCCTTCGCCGACCACCTGCGCACCGCGGTGGCGGATCTGACGGCGCTGCTCTCCGGAGACTAGTCACGTCCCGCCCGGCTCTTGCGCACCCCGGGAGCCGGGCGGTCGCCGTTCGCGGCCATCGTGGGCCGGAGCAACGGGCCCGCATCCGGGTCTGAAACAATGGCTGATCGTGAAGAACTTCGAATCCCTGTTCGCCGAGCTGCAGGATCGTGCGGTCAACCGCCCCGAGGGGTCCGGAACCGTTGCGGCGCTGGACGCAGGCGTGCACACCCAGGGTAAGAAGGTGCTCGAGGAGGCCGGTGAGGTGTGGCTGGCCGCCGAACACGAGAGCGACGAGTCGCTCGCCGAGGAGATCTCCCAGCTGCTGTACTGGGTGCAGGTGCTGATGGTGGGTCGCGGGCTGAAGCTCGAAGACGTGTACCGACATCTGTGACGGCCGTCTCATACCCGGTTTCTCCTCCCGAAAGGACTCCCCATGCTGCGCGTCGCAGTCCCCAACAAAGGCGCCCTGTCCGAATCCGCCGTCTCGATCCTCGCCGAGGCGGGCTACCGCAAGCGCACCGACTCGCGTGACCTGACCGTCCTCGATCCCGCCAACCAGGTCGAGTTCTTCTTCCTGCGGCCCAAGGACATCGCGATCTACGTCGGATCCGGCGAACTCGATCTCGGCATCACCGGACGTGACCTCGCCCTGGATTCCGGCGCACCCGTGCAGGAACGGCTAGCCCTCGGCTTCGGCCGCTCCACCTTCCGCTACGCCGCTCCCGCCGGTCGGGAATGGAAGGTGGAAGATCTCTACGACAAGCGCATCGCGACCTCCTACCCGAACCTGGTGCTCAGCGATCTGCGCCGCCGCGGCATCGAGGCCGAGGTGATCCGCTTGGACGGTGCGGTGGAGATCTCCATCCAGCTCGGCGTCGCCGACGCCATCGCCGACGTCGTCGGTTCCGGCCGCACCCTGCGCCAGCACAACCTGGTCGCATTCGGGGAATCGCTGTGCGACTCCGAGGGCGTGCTCGTCGAACGCAAGGACGCCGATCAGAGCGACCGGGCACGCAACCAGCTCGTTGCCCGCATCCAGGGCGTGGTCTTCGCCCAGCAGTACGTGATGCTGGACTACGACTGTCCCAAGGACCTGCTCGACCAAGCGTTCGTCATCACTCCCGGCCTGGAGTCCCCGACCGTGGCTCCGCTGGCCGACACCGGCTGGGTCGCCGTGCGCGCGCTGGTACCGCGCAAACAGAGCAACGAGCTGATGGACAAGCTGGCCGACCTGGGCGCAAAAGCCATCCTCGCCACCGACATTCGCTCCTGCCGCGCATTCTGAACGCCGATTGGTCCGCGTGATCGCCTCATGCTGAGCACAATTGGTGTGCACTGCGACCGAGTGATGCTGGGTATCCGAGCGAAAACGGCACGGTCGCCGCAACCTCTCACATTGAGAGTGTTGCGACGACCGCGTGAACTCAAGGAGACGGGCTTTTTAGCGTTACGAGAGCATGCGCCGGAACCGAACGCTCAAGCGCCAGAGTGCGTTACGGACGTGGGTCGGCCCCCAGTACTTCACCCGGTGCCACAGGCCAGGGTCCTCGTACTCGGCATACCTGCCGTCGAACGTCGGCATCGTGCTCATCCTCTCGGGCATTCGTCGGAACTGACCTTCCGAGTGTCGCCGACTTCGGTGTAGTCGAACGGACGCCCTTGCAGCTTGCCATAGACGTGCACCCTGTGCCGCCAGTCACCCCTATCACACTCCGCGCTGACGCGGACCTCATGACCCGAGCGGGAAGGGATCTTGGAGTCCACCTGGAGCGCCCACCGCACCCACTGGCCGGTCTGGAAGTGCTCCAGGCTCAGCTCCAACGTGTGCGACTCCGGAGGCACATGACAGGAGACCTTCGCGTCGGTGGAGATGACCGGATGCAGCAGGGTCGGCTTGCCGAAGTAGGTGGTGAAGTCGCACGACTTGGCCGCGACCGGCGTCGGTGCGGCAGCCACTGGCCCGGCGCCTGTGAGGGCGACAGCACTCGCAGCGCTGAGGATAGTCGCCAATCGAAACATGATGTTGTTCACCAGGATTCCCCTCTTCTCGCCTGAGCGACGACCACGCTCAGTACTCTCTTGATGTGTCCGGCGTCATGCGTCCGGCGCTGATCAGCGTTTGGCGTGCCGCTTCCTTGCGGGGGCACTTGGTGGCACGGCAGTCTCGATGCTGCTGCATGGTCACGTGAGCTTCTTCGACGCTGAGTGGCCGCTGAGGGGCCGCGTGAGGCCACCCGGAAGGACCCTGTCGGCTCGCCCTCCACTCGGCCTGCAGTCGGCCGAGGCGTAGCGGTCAACCGGGCGCGGGTAGTCACTGTGCCGCACAACGACTACACCCGGTATGCGAAACACGTTGCCCGCCTCAATGCGGAGGCGGGTGAAGATGTGCGGTATCTTCCGCGTCACCTGATCAGCGCCGATGAGTTGACGACAGACGATTTCTGGGTATTCGATGACGAAGTGGTCGCGTTTACCGTATTCGAGCCCGGCAAGCATGGGCGCTGGCTTGGCGCTGCGGTGACAACCGATCCGAAGATAGTTGACTACATCCGTACGCTGAAAGAACGGGTGTGGTCGCTAGCCGTGCCGTTGCCGGAATACAGCGAGCCGTGACAAGTTTTGGACCAGGCAAAGGAAGTCTCGGGACACGGCTCCGAGAGACTTCGCCAGGGCTCGTCGCTGGCAAGCCCTACATACCACGGTCGGCAATGATCAGACGACTGTCGGGCAGCTGAACCGACTCTTGGCCGTGGCATGCCCAGGGACCATGGGTGGCGCCCGGACGTCGGTGCCGTACTTTCAGCGTTGAATGGCGAGCAGCGCTCAGTCGGATACTGCCTCGGCCAGCGTCTCCTCCGGCGAGTCGGCCGCGCCGCCAACTGGCCAGCCGGGGTAGGGCGGGGGCGTGCCGCCGAATTCCGGGCACAGCGGCTTGTAGTCGCAGTAGGAACACAGCCAGCCGGTGTTCGGTCGGAAATCCCCGGTGCGGCCCGCCTCCAGGATGGCCGCCCACAGGGCCGACAGTGTGCGCTCGAAGCGCAGCAACTCCTGCTCGTCGGGGGTGTAGGTGAGGATCTGTTCGTCGGCCAAGTAGATGAGCCGTAGCTGGGCGGGCACCACGCCGCGGGTGCGTAGCACCACCAGTGCGTAGAACTTCAGTTGGAACAGCGCCTTGGTCTCCTGCATGGGTCCAGGCGCGCGGCCGGTTTTGTAGTCCACGACGCGCAGCGCACCGCTCGGAGCGATGTCGATCCGGTCGACGAACCCGCGCAGCAGCGCGCCGTCGTCGAGTTCGACCTCCACGTGCGCCTCGCGCGATTCCGGATCGAATCGGGTGGGGTCTTCCAGCCGGTAGTAGCGGCTCACCAGCGCGCGCACTTCGTCGAGGAACGCGTCGAGTTCCTCGACGACGATCAGCTCGGCGACCTCGGGCTGATCGGTGCGCACGCGCGCCCACGCCGCGGGCACGAGCGCGTCGGCCCGTTCGGGCAAACGCTCGGCCGCGGGCAGCCCGTAGAGATCCTCCAGCACCGCGTGCACCACCGTGCCGCGCACCGCCTGCCGCGAAGGCGGCTCCGGGATCCGATCGATCGCACGGAACCGGTACTTCAGCGGGCACTGCTTGAAATCCATTGCCCGGGAAGGTGACAGGGCGGGTCTGGCACGGTTCGCCGCCACGCCGGGCGCGGATTCCCGCGCGTCGTCGGCAGGGGGCGTGGACACGGGCGAGCACATACCTGGCAGGCTATCCCGCGGCACCGACACGCCGGTGCGCGACAATTCGAACCAGGGGAACGGAGATTCATGACGGCCAGACGGACCGGGCCATTCAGCGTCGGTGACCGGGTGCAGCTGACCGATGCCAAAGGGCGCCTGTACACGGTGGTCTTGGAGGCGGGCAAAGAGTTCCACACCCATCGCGGCGGGATCAAGCACGACAGCTTGATCGGCGCCGACGAGGGCAGTGTGGTGCACTCCACCAACGGCACGCCGTATCTGGCCCTGCGTCCGCTGCTGATCGACTACGTGCTGTCCATGCCGCGCGGCGCCGCGGTGATCTACCCGAAGGACGCCGCGCAGATCGTGCACGAGGGCGACATGTTCCCCGGCGCACGTGTGCTCGAGGCCGGTGCGGGTTCCGGCGCTCTCACCTGCTCGCTGTTGCGCGCGGTCGGGCCGCAGGGGCAGGTGATCTCCTACGAGATTCGCGCCGACCACGCCGAACACGCCGTCCGCAACGTCGAGACGTTCTACGGCGAACGTCCAGCTAACTGGTCGCTGACTGTCGGCGACGTGGCCGACTACGCGGGCGAGCCGGTCGACCGGGCGGTGCTGGACATGCTCGCGCCTTGGGACGCGCTGCCTGCGGTGTCCAAGGCGCTCGTGCCGGGCGGCGTGCTGATCGTCTATGTGGCCACCGTCACCCAGCTGTCGAAGGTGGTGGAGGCGCTGCGCGAGCAGGAGTGCTGGACCGAGCCCCGTTCCTGGGAGTCACTGGTGCGGCCGTGGCATGTGGTCGGCCTCGCCGTGCGTCCGGAACACCGCATGCAGGGCCACACCGCCTTCCTCGTCAGCGCCCGCAGGCTGGCCGAGGGCACCGTCACCCCCAAGCCGCAGCGCAGGCCCTCGAAGGGGTGAGCGCGGCAGGGCGGGCGAGCGCGGGCCGCCCGCCGGGTGCGCGCGGCTCAGGCCGGAACGCAGGGCGCCTGCGCGAAGCCGAGCATCAGGCAGCCGCTGGCGTCCGACAGCTTCCAGGTTCCGTCGACGTTTTCCCAGGTCAAAGGCACGGCGGGCGCGGAGCCGTGCGGCGAGGCGATGGTCACCTGCGCATTCGCTGTGCTGCCCTGGGTGGTGATGTCGGCGACGGTGAAGGTCAGCTTGTAGCCTTGCAGGCCCGCGTTCATCCGGTCGATGTTCGAGGTGCGCTGTTCACCGTTGACGATCAGCTTCGTCTTCTCGGCTGTGGGGACGGCGGGGTCGGCGAGTTTGTCCAGTACCGCCTGCAGCGTCGCGGCGGTCGGGGCGCCCTCCGCATGGTCGCCGTGTCCGTGGGTACTCGACGTCGCGGTGGCCGACGCCGCCGAGGTGGTCGTGGCGGCGGAGTCATTGTCGGAGCCGCACGCCGCCAGACCGCAGGAGATGGCCAGCGCCGCCGCGGCGGTGGCAACGGAAACGCGCAGAGTTCTGGCAGGAAGGGGCATGTCAGCAACCTTTCGGCTTGGTCGGCGAGCGGGCTCACCAGGGTCTGGTTAGGGCAGGCTAACATGGTGGTCCGGTCGTTGATCGCGGCCCAGATGTGATCACGAAGAAACCATGTCGGAAGGCGCGAACGGGTCGCGCCCGGTAGCGTTGATAGACCGGGACTGGGAGGAGCAGCACATGAGCCCCATCGAGAATTCGGATTCGGCGGCCTGGAGAGAACTCGAGGCAGTACGCGCCGAGGCGGCTGCACTCCGAAGGCAACTCGCCGACTCGCCGGATCGCACACGGGAATTGGAAGCCCGCATCGATTCGCTGACCATTCGCAACACCAAGCTGATGGACACTCTCAAGGAAGCGCGCCAGCAGCTGGTCGCGCTGCGCGAGGAGGTCGATCGGCTGGGTCAGCCACCGAGCGGATACGGCATTCTGATCGGCGTGTACGACGATCAGACGGTCGACGTGTTCACTTCGGGTCGCAAGATGCGGTTGACGTGTTCGCCGAACATCGAGACCTCGACGCTCGAGTACGGCCAGACCGTCCGCCTCAACGAGGCGCTCACCGTCGTCGAGGCCGGGCACTACGACGCGGTCGGCGAGATCGGAACCCTGCGGGAGATCCTCGACGACGGACGTCGCGCCCTGGTCGTCGGTCATGCCGACGAGGAGCGCGTGGTGTGGCTGGCCGGCCCGCTGGCCAACATCGCCGAGCTCGACGATCTGGAAGATCCCGATTCCCCGATCCGCAAGCTGCGTCCCGGCGACTCCCTCCTGGTCGACACCAAGGCCGGGTTCGCGTTCGAGCGCATCCCCAAGGCCGAGGTCGAGGATCTCGTGCTGGAAGAGGTCCCGGATGTCGATTACAGCGACATCGGTGGTCTGGGCAGGCAGATCGAGCAGATCCGCGACGCGGTGGAGCTGCCGTTCCTGCACAAGGACCTCTTCCGTGAGTATGCGCTGCGTCCGCCGAAGGGCGTGCTGCTCTACGGTCCGCCCGGCTGCGGCAAGACGCTCATCGCCAAGGCGGTGGCGAACTCGCTGGCCAAGAAGATCGCCGAGGCGCGCGGTGAGGATGCCAAGGAAGCCAAGTCGTTCTTCCTCAACATCAAGGGCCCCGAGCTGCTGAACAAGTTCGTCGGCGAGACCGAGCGGCATATCCGGATCATCTTCCAGCGGGCCCGCGAGAAGGCGTCCGAGGGCACTCCGGTGATCGTGTTCTTCGACGAGATGGACTCGATCTTCCGCACCCGCGGTTCCGGCGTCTCCTCCGACGTGGAGACCACGGTGGTGCCGCAGCTGCTGTCGGAGATCGACGGCGTCGAGGGCCTGGAGAACGTCATCGTGATCGGCGCCTCCAACCGCGAGGACATGATCGATCCGGCCATCCTGCGACCGGGCCGCCTGGATGTGAAGATCAAGATCGAGCGTCCGGACGCGGAGTCGGCGCAGGACATCTTCTCGAAGTACCTCACCGAGCATCTGCCGCTGCACGACGACGATCTGGCGGAGTTCGGCGGCGACAAGGCGCTGTGCATCGCCGCGATGATCGAGCGGGTCGTCGACCGGATGTACGCCGAGAGCGAGGACAACCGCTTCCTGGAGGTCACCTACGCCAACGGTGACAAGGAGGTCCTGTACTTCAAGGACTTCAACTCCGGCGCCATGATCCAGAACATCGTGGACCGCTCCAAGAAGTACGCCATCAAGGCGGTGCTCGACACCGGCAACCCCGGCCTGCGCATCCAGCATCTCTACGATTCGATCGTGGACGAGTTCTCCGAGAACGAGGACCTGCCCAACACCACGAATCCGGATGACTGGGCACGCATCTCGGGCAAGAAGGGCGAGCGGATCGTCTACATCCGTACGCTGGTCACAGGCAAGAACGCCAGCGCAAGCCGCGCGATCGATACCGAGTCGAACACGGGTCAGTACCTGTAAGGTTCGCCGCACCACGAAGGGCCGCGTCTCCATGGGAGGCGCGGCCCTTCGCCGTTCCAAAGTCAGCTGATTGACCAATCGTGCTAATATTTGACCATGCGGCCAGAAAATGATCCGGGCGGCCAGCGCAGGTCGTTCATCGAAGAGGCGCGGCGCCGGCAGATCATCGCCTCGGCAGTGGAGGTGATCTCCGAAGTCGGGTACGGCAGCGCGTCGCTGGCGCGGATCGCCGAGCATGCGGGGATCTCCAAGGGCGTCATCTCCTACCATTTCGCGGGAAAAGACGATCTGATGACGCAGCTGGTGATCCAGCTGTACGTCTCGGCGGCGGAGTACATCGCGCCGCGGGTGGGTGCGGCCGCCGGCGCGCGTGCCCAGCTGCTGGCCTATCTCGAATCGAATCTGGGCTTCATCGCCGCGAACACCACGTACGTCGCCGCGCTCGTCGAGGTCGTGACGAATCTGCGTGATGCGGAAGGCAATCCGAAGTTCGCGTCCGCCGACGGGGAGCGCGACATCATCGTGCCGCTCGTGGACCTCCTCACCGAAGGCCAGCGGGCGGGCGAGTTCGGGGAGTTCGATCCCCTGCTGATGGCCAAGTCGATCCGCGACGCCATCGATGGTGCTGCGGGACGCACGGTCCGGGAACCGGATTTCGCAATGGACCCCTACTCGGCGCATCTGTGCAAGTTGTTCGACATAGCGACGCGGAGGGCGGGCAATGATGACTGAGGTACTGCAGGCCGAACGCAGCCGGACGGATTCCGGGCAGCCGCTGCCGCCGTTCGCGCTCGGCGGTGTCGGCGCGGTAGCGGCGCTTGCCGCGCTGGCGCTGCTGGTCTCGATCGGGCGGTACGGATTCTTCGGCGACGAGCTGTATTTCGTCGCCGCCGGACGCAGGCTCGCGGTCAGCTACGCCGACCAGGGGCCGCTGGTGCCCGCGATCGCCCGTCTGATGGACCTGCTGGCCCCGGATTCGCTGCTGGCGCTACGGCTTCCGGCCGTGCTGATCACCGTGGCCGCGGTAGTGGTGACCGCCCAGATCGCCCGGGAATTCGGCGGCAACCGCGCCGCGCAGGTGCTGGCCGCCGCGGCTTACGCCACGTCGCCGTTTCTGCTGGTGCAGGGCGACCAGCTGGCCACCAACACGATCGACACCGCGTTGTGGGTGGTGATCAGCTGGCTGGTGATCCGCTGGGTCCGCACGCGCCGCGACGGCCTGCTGCTGGCGGCGGCGCTGGTCACCGCGGTGGACATGCAGGTCAAGTGGCTGATTCCGTTCTTCTGGATCGCGATCGCGATCGGTGTGGCGGTCTACGGACCGCGTGAGCTGCTGCGCCGACCGGCACTGTGGTGGGGCGCGGGGATCGTCGCGCTGACCACGGCGCCCAGCCTGATCTGGCAGGCGGCGCACGGATGGCCGCAGCTTCGTCTCGGGGGAGTGGTCGCCGCGGAACAGGCCACCATCGGCGGCCGCTACGTCTGGTTGCCCCTGGCGCTGGCCGCGGCAGGCTTGCTCGCCGGTCTGCTGCTGATCTACGGGATGTGGACGCTGTTTCGAGCCGAATCCTGGCGGGCGTACCGGTTTCTCGGACTACTGCCGTTGGTGCTCGTTGTGGTCTTCGTGGCGACCAACGGACGCCCGTACTACGCGGCGGGCTGCTACGGCGCGCTGATCGCCGTGGGCGCGGTGCGTTGGACGGAGAACTGGGGCCGCTCGCGCGGAATCGTCACCGTTGCGCTGGTCGCGCTGTCCGCCGTACTGGTGGTGTTCATGCTGCCCTTGCGCCCGGAGTCGGAGATCGAGTCGGTCGAGACCCAGGCCCAGGCGGGCTTGGAGATCGCGGTCTACGGGCGTTTCGGCTGGTCGGAGCTCGCGGCGGAGACGGCGGCCGCCTATCGGGCGCTGCCGGAGCAGGAGCGGGCCTCGGCCGTGGTGGTCGCCGATTCGTATTGGCAGGCAAGCGCTCTGGATGTCTACCGGACGGCCTATGGCCTGCCCGCCGTCTACAGCCCCAACCGCGGGTTCGGCTACTTCGGCACGCCGCCGGACGACGCGACCACAGTCCTGTGGGTCGGCGGCGCCGAGGCGGATGTGCGCGCGCACTGCGCCGAGGTGAGCTCGATCGGACGCGTCGATTCCCGGCTCGGGTTTCCCGGCGTCACCCGCGATGTCACCTTGTGGCGCTGCGCGCAACCCCGCATACCGTGGTCGCGGGCGTGGCCGGACATGCTGCGGCTGAACTGACCCGCCGCCTCACCACCAGCCGAGGATCGGCGACAATTGCCTGCCGAGCTCCGGCGCGAGCGATCGCGAGTAGCTGGCAGTGAGGTGGTGCTCGTCGTGATAGATCAAGATGTTGCCTTCGGCGACCGCGCACACCTCGCGTTCGCAGACCGCGTCGGACAGGTCCAACGGGAATACGTTGGGGAGCGAGGCGGCGAACTCCAGGGCGGGATTGACCTCGTCCAGCGCGGCCGTGCGCGGCATGCCGCAGCTGATCCGGTCGCCCTGCTGGGCGAGGCAATCGATCGCCCGATACCGCACGCCGTCCCGGCGCAGCCACGGAGTGTCGCGAATGGCCAGCACGTTGAGTCCGCGCTCAGCCAATTGCGACCATACGTCCAGGTAGTCCGCCGGGGTTTCGTCGCCGAGGCCGTCGCGTGGGCGGGTGGCGGTGGTGAACACCCACTCCGGCCGGTTCAGCGCCAATCGGTCCATCACCTCGGCGGACCAGTCGCGGCAGTCCGGGATTGCCTCGCCCTTGTACCTCGGTTCCGCCGCCACGGTCAGCGGGCAGCCCATCTTCAGATAGACCTCGATGCGGAAGCCGTGCTCGCGGGCCAGCACGTCCAGGGCGGGCACCCAGTGTTCGGCGTGTGAGCTGCCCACCACCGCCACGGCGCGGTGTGCGCCCGCGTCGCCGTAGGTGCAGGTGATGACGTCACGGGTGTCCCAGTCGGCGATGCAGCCGTCGCGCGCCGGGTAGGCGAGGTCCGCGGGAGCTTCGTACACGGTCGGGCGAATCGGCACCGGGGGCGCGCTCGCTCCATTCACCAATGCTTCCGCTCCGGGGTAGTGCGCCGGATCCAGCACGGCCACCGCCTCCGGCGGATTTATCCGGGTCACCACCTGTTCGCCCACCGATACCGTGAGCGCGGCGAGGCCGAGCGCGGTGACCAGCCGGCCGGTCCGGGTGGTGCGAGCGGGTGCCCGGGCGGCCGATCGCATTCGCAGCGGCTCCTCGACGTACCTGTTCGTGAGGTGGGCGAGCACCAGCGACGCGGCGATGACGCCGAGTCCACCGACGAGTCCCACGGTGGCGGTTCCGGTCCGCGCGAGAACGAAGACGAGGATCGGCCAGTGCCACAGGTACAGCGCGTAGGCCAGCTTGCCGAGCCGCACGGCGCCGGGTGCGCCGAGCAGACGGTTGGGCAGCGGCCGTGCGCCGACGGGCAGGTTGCTGCCCGCCACGATCAGCGCCACTGCGGCGCCCACCGGAACCAGCGCCGCCGGACCGGGAAACCG